>JAEVYV010000084.1 GCA_023392575.1 Bacteroidota bacterium
GTGTTCGGCCACAAAGTACAAAAATTCGATCAGCCGCATGGGCTGTTGCAGCCGCGGATGCAGGGAGGTTTTGATCAAAAGCGCAGCGTCCAAACCATAAATGGTTTCCAATATTTTTTGTCGTTCCAGGGTGAATTGCTGAAGCAACTGCTCCAGGGTTTTTTCATTGTGCCCGGCTTCATTGGTTTTTTTATTGCTCGTGTCGGCGGCGGACAATACGGGCCGGTCTTGCCGGAAATCCTCAAGGCGTTTCCACCACAACGCTTCCAGATCGTATAAATGCCCCACGTGTTCTTTTACCGACCAGCCGTTGGCGCGGTAGCTGCACGCATCCTCATCGGCGTTTTGTAAAATGCTGTGCAGGCGAAAGATGGTTCCCTCCAGCCGGCTGAAGATCACCGGGAACAACCCCACCGGAAAATCAAAGTGAAAGCTTCTTTCAAACCAGGGTGTTTGCTGAATCATGGCATAAGTT
This sequence comes from Bacteroidota bacterium, assembly GCA_023392575.1. Taxonomy (GTDB): domain Bacteria; phylum Bacteroidota; class Bacteroidia; order Chitinophagales; family Chitinophagaceae; genus Flavisolibacter. The sequence goes on from JAEVYV010000084.1 coordinate 476, forward strand.
AAAAATTATTTGCTACCAAATGCTGAAAATAGCGGGCATTGTGCAGGGCGGCCAAAGAAGCCGTGTTGTTGAAATAAAGAAAGGCTTGCCGAACGGTTTTGTTTTCTTGGATCTGGTGAAAGATCTTTTCAAGAAAGGCGTTGTGGTATTCCGAGTAAAACAGCCGGGGTACGCCATGAAAACGGTAATAACAAACAGGCGTGTTGATGACAGTGTCGTCAAAGGGAATTCGGGGAAAGCTCACACCGCAAAAGCTGACGTGGTTCTTTTGTAACATGAGCGGCACGTCGTGGCGCCACCAGCTTTCGTGTCTAAATTCAATGACATTGGTAAAGGCCGGGTTCATCTGGCGGAGAATATTTTCAAGCTTTTCTTTGGAAAAGGAAAACTGCGGGGGTAGTTGAAACAACACACAGGCCAGTTTTTCATCCAGGCCTTCCTTTAAAAGGCCGTAAAAATCTTCCAGCATGCGTTCTGTCTCCTCAAATTTTTTGAAGTGGGTGATGGCTCGCGGTACCTTGGCGGAAAAGCAGAAGCCTTCGGGAGCTTTGTCGTGCCAGGTTTTTAACGACGCCAGGGTGGGGAAGCGGTAGAAGGTAACGTTTAGTTCCAGGGTGTTGAAGTGCTGCGCATAATAATCAAACCACTTGCTTTGGGCCAGCCCCCTGGGGTAAAACGCCTCCTTCCATTCTTTGTAATGAAAGCCCGAGCAGCCGATATGCCATTTAATGGAATGCATGCCTCAGGGGAATAAATAATTGTACCAGCGGTCTGGAGAAGATACGGGTTGTTGAGGCCAGAGTTTGGTGCCAGGGCAGCATTTGTTGTTTGGGCCTCGGTGCTTGTTACTGCAGCCAAAGCCTGGTTATAGAACCGGCCAGTTCCACCAGTTTTTTAAACGTGTCGGGTTTGGTAATGACGCAATTGGCCCCCAGTTCGTAGCAGTTGGTGCGGTCGCGGGGCGCCGAAGAAGTGGTAAAAACAATGGTCGGAATAGCCGAATACTGTTTGTCTGTTTTGATCTCTTTTAAAATTTCGCGGCCATCTTTTCCGGGCATGTTCAGGTCCAAAAGAATCAGGGAAGGCATTCCGTTGCCGGTGTTGTGTTCCAGATAGGTTAAAAGCCTGTCACCGTTTTCCAGGAAAATATAATCGGCGCGGCAACAGGTTTGGAAGGCGTCTTTTATCATCTCCCGGTCGTCGGCATCATCGTCTACTATGAGTATGGGTTGGGTGGCGGTCATGCGGGTAAAATTATGGTGAACGTGGCCCCTTCGTCCGGTGCGCTGCTGGCGTAGATGATGCCGCCGTGGTGTTCGACAATTTTTTTGCAAATGGCCAGTCCAATTCCCGACCCTTCGTATTCGCTCTTTCCGTGCAGGCGTTGAAAAATGGCAAAGATCTTTCCGGCAAATTCGCTTTCAAAGCCAATGCCGTTGTCCGAGATTTCTATTTTGTGATACTGAGCTGCATCGGCCAATTGATAAGGCGCCAGGTCGCTGCCCTCAATCAGCGAGTGCCGGATCTCAATTACGGGCGGACGTTCCGGGTGGACAAACTTCAGGGAGTTGCTCAGCAGGTTTTGGAAAAGCTGGCGAAACTGCGCCGGAATGATGTTGGCCTCCGGGAGGCGATCGCTGCGGACGGTAGCGTTTTGCTGCTCGATTTTAAATTCGAGTGTTTGCAGGGTGTCGTCAAGGATTTTTTGAAGGCTGTACCGTTCAAAGGACCGGTTGCCGGAGATCATGGAAATGGACAGCAAATCGCTGATCATGGTTTGCATGCGCTGCGAGGCGTCTACAATTTTTTTCAGGTATACAATTCCTTCCGGCGACAACCGGTCCGACTGGGTGGACACCAGCCGGTCGCCAAAGGTGGAAATTTTGCGCAGGGGTTCTTTCAGGTCGTGGCTGGCCACGTAGGCAAATTCTTCCAGGCTGGCATTGGATTGCTCCAGCAGCAGCGTGTTTTGCAAAATGGTTTTTTCCATTTCCTTTCGGCGGCTAATGTCCAGAGCCGCTCCCAACACCTGTTGCACCCCGCCCTGCTGGTTTGTTTCAAAGACAATTTCCCGAACCAAAAACCAGCGCCATTCGCCTTCCTTGTTTTTCATGCGGCATTCGTACTGCATCATGGCATCTGTCCGCTGAAAGTTTTTGGAGCTTTCTTTTCTTGCCGGCAGCAAGTGGTAATCATCGGGATGGTAGAGCTGCTGGGTAATGCCCTGGCCCGCTTCGAGTATTTCCTGGGGCAGATAATCCAACACAAAATATACCTCCCGGTTTATGTAAACGATGCTTTGCTTTTCCACATCATACAAATACAAAATGGTTGGAGAGGCTTCGGCAATTTGCTGGATAAAATGTTCCTGGTCGGCAATTTTTTGTGTGGCCTCCTGCTGCTCCGTTATGTCCAGCGAAATATTCAGGATGTGCTCCACCTTGTTTTCGGCATTGCGGTCAAATATGGTCCCATAGGTATGAAACCAGCGATAGCTGCCGTTGCGGTGGCGCAGCCGGTAGGTAAATTCAACAATCAGATCGCTGGTGCCGGGATGGGCATTGGCGGCGTCCAAAGCCTCCTGGTTCTTTTTCAAAAGGACGGGCCGGTCGTCGGGGTGAACAATATCCCAAAAAAAGCCAATCCCTCTTGTCATTACTTCCGCTACCGGGTAGCCCAGTAATTTTCTGATGCCTTCGCTGATGAAAACGTACTGGCCGGTGTTTACGTTGTAAGAAGCAATGATGGAAGGTGTGGCGTCTGCAATTTTCCGGATAAAGGTTTGGTTTTCCTTTAACTCCTGCTGCACCCGGTAGAATTCGGTAACGTCCTGCGTGGTACCCACCAGTTTGACCGACTGTCCTTTTTCATCAATCACTTCCGCCCTGCGGTGGATGGTTTTGATTTTGCCGTTGCGCAAAACAATGCGGTGCACCCTGTCGTAGGTGGTCTTGTTTTTTATGGCTTCGTATAAATACCGGTGCACGGCTTCTTTTTCATCGGGGTGAACAAAGGCGGCGATCTTTTCATAGGTCATCACTTCTCCCAGAGGAACCTCATAAATCCGGTACAATTCATCCGACCATTCCACTTTATCGTTTTGCACGTTCCAGGTCCAGCTGCCTATATTGGCCAGGGCCTGGGCCTGCTGATACAGAAATTCTTTTTCCCTGAGCTCGCCAATCAATTTTTGCTTTTGGGTAATATCCATCATCGTGCCGTGGATGGCCACGGCTTTTCCACCCCGGTAATGAACAAGGCCGCGGGCCCATAATATTTTTTCCCCGGTGTGCCCCAGGTAGCGGTACTCGCATTCAAACCGGCCCGTTTGCAAGGCGGTGGTCACGGCTTCTTCCAGTTTTTTTCGGTCATCGGGGTGAATGTTACCGGTCAGGGTGGGTTTGCCGTTGAAGCCGGCTTCCAAAATTTTTTTTATCTGGGGCGATCCCTGTAAGGTTTCTTTTTCCAGGTCCCAGGTAAAACTTCCCATTTGTGCAATTTCCTGGGCTTCCAAAAGTTCCGCCTCTCTTTTGCGCAATTGGTCTGCTATTAGTTTTTGTTTGTGTACGTCGACAGCTATGCCAATTTTTTCGCTGACTTCGCCCTGGGCCGTGCGTTTAAAAACGGTTTCGTATGTTCTGAGCCAGCGGTACTCGCCTGAGTCCGTTCGGATGCGGTATTTGAACGACCGGATCTCGCCGTCTTTTGTGGTTTTAAACTCTTCGCGGTACTGTGTGAGGGCGGGCCAGTCGTCGGGATGGATAAGGTTTTCGGCCAGTTGTTTTCCCAGCGCCGGAACCCCGTTGGGCGTATAGCCCAACAAATCAGCCGGTGCCCGGTTGGTATACACTTCTTTGTCATGGAGGATGTCGTACACATAAATGACGCCCGGTGTGGTGTTGGTTATTTTTTCAATGAAATGGGAGTGTTCTTTGATCCGGTCTTTTAAAAGATCGATGTGAAAGTTGATAAAGGCCGTCTCGCTTTCGTGTAAAAACCAATCCATTTCTTTGATCAGCTCGATCATTTGTTCTGTGCCGGAACAATAATCCGGTACAAAGTACAAGAAGGATTTTTTGCGTAAGTAGGTGAGCTGCGTGATATCGTTTGCATCAATATCATCTTTTCCCAATAACGGCAACTGGTTTTCCTTCCACTGCCTTAACGTGTGCTCAATATGCTGGCTGGCCTTGTTTTGCGACAGATAGGTCAGAAACCGGGTAAGGGCCTGCTTTACAATGTGCAGCCGCTGTTCCTGGTTTTTGTCTTTGAAAAACTGCATCATGGAAAGGTTGATTTCTTCCCCGATGCGCAATTGGGTGGTGGCCAGCTCGGTGAGTTTATGCGTCAGTAAATAGTGGGCAAACGCAGGCAGGTACAGAAGGTTGTCTAAAGAGGCCGGGGTTTCTTTTTTTTCTTGCACGAAAATGAATTTAATGCCTAAAAAGAAATTACGTTTCGTATACGGTTAAGATAAAGTTACAGGGAAATTCTTTTGGGCATTTCAATATATAATCTGTTCTTGTACAGAACAACCGGCTATTGGGTGATGAGGATTTCAATTTTTCGTTTTCCGATTCCTTTTCTTCGTTGATAGAGAAAAGCATAAATGTCTTCGGCTGAATTCAACTGTATGGTGCCCTGGGCTGATTTTATTTCCAGGCTCTGCAGGCGGTCGGTAATTTGGGCCAGGGTATCCTTTGGCCAGGAGCCCATGCCAAAAGACATGCTTACTTCGTCGAAGGGCTTTTGGGGTTTTAGTTCAAATGTCACCACCCTTGAATTGCTGATAAAAAACGGGCTTTTGTAAAGACTGTCCAGGTCTTTGAGGGTCCAGGTGATTTCAACCTTGCCATTGGATTTGTTTTTCATGTTGATTTTTCGCTGGGGGCTGCAGGCCAGCAGAGCGCCCGTCATCAGCAGAACAACAAAACGGTGTTTCATAGTGAAGCATTAAGTCCGGTCCGGTCCGGAATAAGGGTCTTCTTCCTGGGCTTCGTGCCGGTCGCCGCCCAGGCTGTAATAATTGTTTTCCTCATCTTCTTCGCCAATGATTTCGTTTTCATCGTCCAGGTCGCTGCCTGGAATGTCCAGGTCCGTATTGATGTCTTCGTTGGACACGTTTTGGGGGATGCCGATTTCTGCATTGGTGGCATCCAGGATAGCCAGGTCGTCATTCGTAACATCGGCTTCTGTGCCCATCTGGATGTCCAGGTTATCGTTTCCCGAACCCGGCTGCGGCTGCATGGCCTCTTCTGCTTTTTCACTGTTTTGGCCGGCTAAGAACCGCTGGCTTACGCCGGAGGTATTGCGGTTTGCGGGAAGATTTTCCACATCCATATCCACGCGGTGCGATTCGGTACGCTGGTTCATGATGTCTTCGCTGGCTGGGTAATGAGGATAGCCGGGAAAGTCCTGGTCGGTTCGCTCATCATTTGATTTTTCCACTTCCTTTTTGCTGTCCATGGCTTTGGAAGGATCGTTTTCGGGAATTCTTTGTTCCCGGTTTTTATTATCATCAGTGCGACTCATAGTTGTTTTTGATAAGTATAGAAAATGTTGTGCCGTCTCTGCCATAATTGTTGCAAACACGGCCTTGCTTGTGGCTTGATTTTTACATCTCCCGTTTTCCTTTTGTTCATTAATAAATCAAAGCAGATGAAAGCAGCCGTATTTCACAAGATCGGAGACATTAGTGTCGACAATGTAGCGGATCCCCGGATTGAAGCCCCCGATGATGTGATTTTGAAAGTGACGTCTACGCGATCTGCGGTTCTGACCTCCACATTTATGATGGTTTTTTTCCTCAGTTACAGGACCAGGTTTTGGGTCATGAGTTTATGGGAATCGTGGAAGAAGCCGGCCCGGCTGTAAATAAGGTAAAAAAAGGCGACCGGGTGGTGGTGCCGTTTCCCATAGCCTGCGGACAGTGTTTTTTCTGCGCTCATGACCTGCCGACACATTGTGAGCATACCAATCCCGAACACTATGGGCCGGAGGGTGATATGATGAAGGGCAAAGGCGGCGGCTTATACGGCTATACAGACCTCTACGGAGGATATAATGGCGGACAGGCCGAGTATGTTCGGGTGCCCAAAGCCAATTATGGTCCCAAGGTGATCCCGGATGGACTAAGCGATGACCAGGTTTTGTTTCTGACCGATATTTTCCCAACCGGCTGGACGGCTGTGGATTGGGGGGAGGTCAAGGGCGGGGAAACCGTGGTGATTTTTGGCAGCGGCCCGGTGGGGTTGATGGCGCAAAAATCGGCCTGGCTCAAAGGTGCGGCCCGGGTAATTGCGGTGGATCCCCTGGACTACCGCCTGAACAAGGCCAGGGAAGTCAATAAAGTAGAGGTGCTAAATGCCCATGATGAACACCTGATGGAAAAACTCAGGGAGATGACCAACGGCCGCGGCCCGGACGTAGCCATTGATGCGGTCGGTACGGAAGCCGAACGCTCGTTTATGGAAAAACTCAAAGCGGTATGGAACGCAGAAAAAGGAACCATGAAGGTAATTGACTGGTGCACCCAGGCGGTACGCCGGGGAGGAATTGTTTCGGTAGTAGGAGTGTACGGCAGTCCTTATGATAATTTCCCGGTTCACCGGATCTTTGATAAGGGCCTGACCATGAAATTCGGGCAGGCGCCGGTGCAAAAATATATCGATCATTTGTTTGACATTGTCCGGGAGGGTAAGGTGGTATTGGACGACATCATCACGCATAAAATTCCGCTGACCGAAGCGGCCCGGGGGTACGATATGTTCAAGAAAAAAGAAGACGATTGCGTGAAGGTGGTATTGAAGCCGTAGCGCTTATCAGGGTGTTTTTTTCGGGGCACAAAGCCCTTGCCTGAAGCAGGTGAAGCGTATCGTTTATGGTAAGTTGTGGGTGGCGCCCCAGGTTCAATCGCAATCCCGTTCTGCCGGAAGCAAAAAGCCTCGTCGCGAAACGAGGCTTTTTGTTTTGGAGATTTACTTAATAATCGTTGCCGTTGTTCTTTTCTTCTTTTTTCTTGTCTTTGCCGCCAAAAAGCTTCCGTAAAAATCCTCCCTTTTTCTTTTCTTCCTGGGGGGCCATTTCTCCGATCTTGGGATCTTTTTTTACCGTATCGTTTTTGCTGTCTTTTGCTTTTTTGGCCGCTGCATTTTCGTCTGCCGGCGCTTGTGACTCGGCCGGAATGTTGTGGGAGGTGTCCAACGTATAGTCATCGGCCCCAACCGAGGACCCTTCATCAGAAGGGATGGTTTCGTCGATAATGCGCATCATATCGGCATTGTTGATCTCGTTTTGCAGTTCGGCCGGTTTTACAAACGCTGCGTTTTTATCGATGCCCAAAGATTTATCGGCATAGACCTTTTTGAAAAATGCCTGCCAGATGGGCCGGGCCGCCGTACCGCCATAAAAAGCAGAGTTCTCGATGCGGATAAACCGATCATCGCATCCGACCCAAACACCGGCCAGCAACTGCGGAGTAAAGCCCATGAACCAAAAATCGGAGTTGTCGTTGGTGGTACCGGTTTTTCCGGCCATTTCCGAAGCGCCTAAGGCCTGCATCAGTCCCCGGGCGGTACCTACCGTTACCGGCCCTTCCAGCATTTTGCTCATGTTGTAGGCGGTTACCTCGCTGACGGCTTCTTTGCGGTTGGCGCCGGCATCAAAGCGTTTTAAGACATTGCCGTTACGGTCTTCGATGCGGGAAATGAAAACGGGCCGGGTGGAAAAACCACGGCCGGGGAAAATGGAATAGCCCCACATCATTTCGTACAGCGACAGATCGCAGGAGCCCAAAGCAATGGAAGGGAAGGGCTCCACTTTGGTGGGAATGTTGATGCGCTCTAAAAAATTGGCAAATTGGGCCGGGCCTACCTGTTTCATAATATAGGCCGTGGCGCAGTTGCGGGACCAGGCCAGGGCGGAAGCCATCGTCATGGTTCGGCCGGTGCAGGTTTTTCCGGTGGCCGGAACCAGTTGGTTCTTGCCAAAGGTTTGCTGTACGTCTTCCACCATGGTTTCGGGGGTAAAGCCCCGTTCTTCCATGGCCTGGCAATACAAAAGGGGTTTGATGGCAGAACCTACCTGGCGTTTGGTTCTAAGGTTGGCATGATCCAGCTTCCAGGTTTTAAAATTGATGCCGCCTACCCAGGCCCTGATCTCCCCGGTAGTGGGGTCGGTTACCATGAACGCCGTTTGCATCATCTGGCGGTGGTATTTAATGGAATCCAGGGGCGTCATCAGGGTGTCGGTCTCTCTTTTGGCATTCCAGGCAAAAACCTTCATGGGGGTTTTTACCGTAAAGGATTTTTTTATTTCGGCATCGGTCAGGCCATCCTCTTTTGAATTTCTCCAGCGGTCGCTGGCCTTCATGGCGCCGTCCAAAACATTCTGGCGGTCTTTCCAAACGCTTCCGGTTTTGATGTTGTGCTGGTTGTTCAGTGCTTTTTGCAGAATGGGCATTTGCTGGGCCACAGCTTCCTCGGCATACTGCTGCATTTTGGGATTGATGGTGGTGTAGATCTTCAACCCATCGTCATAAATATTATAGGGCTCGCCATCCGATTTGGTAAGCCCTTTCAGAGCCTGGTCGATTTCATCTTTTAAAATTTCCCGGAAATAAGGCGCATAGCCGGTGTTTTCATCCAGCTTTTTATAATTCAATTTAATGGGCAGGGCTTTTAGCCGGGTAGCTTCGGCAGCCGTAATGTAGTTGTTCCGCTCCATCTGGTTCAGCACCACGTTTCTGCGGTTGAGGGCCGCTTTGGGGTGGACGCGGGGGTTGTAGATGTAGTTTCCTTTTAAAATCCCTACCAACAGGGCGGCTTCCTCCCGGGTTAGGCGGTCGGGTTCTTTTTGAAAAAACGTCCGGGCCGCGTTGCGGATGCCGTAAATATTATCTCCGTACGGCACGGCATTCAGATAAAGAGCGATAATTTCTTCCTTGGTAAAGTTGCGTTCCAGGCGGATGGCAACAATGTATTCCTTTAATTTCTCTATGATGCGGGTGGCTGTGTTCTTGCTTCCCTGCCCGGTTAATAAGGCCTTGGCCAATTGCTGGGTTATGGTGCTGCCTCCGCCGTTTTTCCCAAGGGTAACCACCGCCGCAATGGTTCTTTTTATATCAATGCCCGAATGGTCGTAAAAGCGTTCGTCCTCGGTGGCAATAAGGGCTTCAATCACATATTTGGAAATATCACGGTAGCTGGCATTGCTGCGGTTGCCCCTTTCCCGGTAGTATTTGCCCATCAGGGTGCCATCCGTGGCATATACTTCGGAGGATTGTAAAATGGTTGGGTTTTCCAGTTCTTTCAGGGAGGGCAGTTTGCCAAAAGCACCCAGCATGCACAGCAAAACCACCAGGACAATAAAGCCCAACCCGGAAAAAAAGATGATCCAGAAAATGCGTATGTTCTTTTTCATGAGATATGTGTTTAGGCCAGGAGCTCTAGTAAGGGAATGAAGCAAAGTTTGAATTTGCAACAATCACTTTTCTTTTTAAGCTCTTCCTCTATGCTCCAAAGCTATAAAATAGGGTGTAACGGAAGGTTAAAATTTAAGTTGCGGATGCCAAAAACAAACAGGCGCGTTCGGTTTTCTCCTGTCTAGAACAGACCCGGCAAGTTTTGCTCCAAAAACTTCCTGTATTGCTCCAGATCCTTTCGGTTTTCCAGTACTTCCAGGTTGCCGGCGCTTAAAATGAGGAAGGAATATTTATCCGGCTTTAGCCAGGGAATGATCTCCCGGGGGGCCAAACGTTTGGCCTGCTGCATATAATCCAGTGCTTCCTGGGCACTGTTGAATTCACCAATCAGTACCATTTTATGGGCGGTATCCAGCTCCACGGAGTTCACGGGCAGGGTTTGATTATAGTATTTTTCGCGGTTGAAACGGGCAAAGGCGTTTTTGGTTTCGCTGCTGAAAACCGCGTCCACCCGGTTGAGGACCACCACCGCAAAATGCTTCAGGGAAGGATCGAACGTATAGGCCGTGTTTGATTTTCGCGGCACGACAATTTGCTTTTGCGGCATATGTGCCATCGGCCGGTTGGGCGTGGTGTTTACCGCTACCTC
>JAEVYV010000089.1 GCA_023392575.1 Bacteroidota bacterium
CCTGTAGCTTTATTGCAACCGATGACGTAGGAAAAATACATGCCGACGGCCGTTTTGAAGTGCTGGGCCGCATGGATAACAGCGACGTGCGGGGGTGCAGCCTGATGGTGTTGTAACCGGGCGCTGGCCTTGTAAAAAACAAAATCTTAAATTTAGTGTGCAGACAAAGCAACCTTTTGCAGGTGGCTGCGTATTTACTTACAATCTATATAGGTTGGAACCGCTGCACACTATTATTAACGGATGCATACAAAACAATCCGAGAGACCAAAAGTATCTCTATGAAAAGTATTATGGGTACTGCTTAAAAATAGTGTTTCGATACGTGTACCACTACGAAAAGGCGGTGGATGTTGTCAATGATGGCTTTGTTAAGGTCTTCAGGAACTTTTTCGGCTTCAAATTTAAAAACGAGGAAAGCCTGGAAATGATGCTGATGGGGTGGATGAAAACCATCATGATCAACACGGCCATCGATCATTTGCGGAAACACAACTTCCTGCCCGAAATCGGGGATATATCGGAAACCATGTGGATGCATGAGGATAAGAGCCAGGCTTCTGATCAGGCTTTATTGTTCAAAGAACTGGTAAAAGAAATCAAAAAATTACCCCCCGCGTACAGAGCCGTATTTAATATGTACGTAATCGATGGACTGACACACCAGGAGATCGCCGGTCTTCTGGGAATTTCCGTGGGCACATCCAAGTCCAACCTGTCCAAAGCAAGAACAATTCTTCAAAAAATTATCAAGCAAAACGATGCCGAGGTAAAAACATGCACCATGTAAACGACGATATGGATGAATTGTTCCGCAGGGCCGGCCAGGAGTATCCGTTAAATATTAGCGGAGCCAACTGGGAAAAGATTGCCAAAGAACTGAGCACGGTTGCTGTGGAAAAACCAAGGCCCGGCCGGGACAAAAGAAAGTTCCTGTGGCTGTTGCTTTTGCTGCCCTTTGGCTTTATTTGCACCCACTATTTTACCAACAAGAAAGGGGCAGGGCGGGCAGAAACCGAAGATTACAGTCGGTCTTTGGCTGAAAAAACAGGCCCGGGCAATACGGCAGCTCCGCAAAAAGAAACAAACAGCGGTCGAAAGATCTCTGTTGACGACAAGGAGCATACAGTTGTCGGCCAAAAGTGGTTGAAAAGTGCAGACCGCAGCAACACTCACAGTTACAAACAGGCCAAAACAGGAAGTAGTGTTGTTGCTGAAAGCAAAACGGAAGGAAACGATTGGAGGATCAATACCAATCCTGGTACATGGAAAAATAAAGAAGAGCCGGATTTGCTGCAACGCCAGCGTTTTTTTGATCTGCGGGCTGATTATCCTTCCTTACGCATAGCCTCCCAATCCCCACAAACGGAAAACCTGGTAGCGTTTGCAGAGAAGAAGAAAGAGCATATTTCAAAGAATAAAAAATTCTATGCCGGATTGATGGGGGGGCTGGACATCTCGTCCATCAAATTTCAAAAAGTTGAAAACGTGGGATACGATGCGGGGTTGTTGTTTGGATATGACCTGAACAAGCGCTGGGGCTTTGAAGTGGGCCTTTTCAGGGATAAAAAATTTTATTACAGCAAGGGCGAGTATTTCAATACCTCCAAAATCTACCTTCCTGCAAACAGCGAAATCAGCTCTGTGGACGGAAATTGCATTATGTGGGAGTTACCTGTAAACGTTCGCTATAACCTGAAATCATCTACCCGGAAAACCTGGTTTGTAACCGGCGGGGTTTCTTCCTATTTCATGAAAAAGGAAGATTACAATTATGTGTATTACTATCCCGCTACCGGCCAGAGTTACAAATGGGAGAGCTACTACAAAAATGCATCGAAACATCTTGTTGCCGTGGCACAGTTTTCGGCAGGCTATACGCACCCGTTAGGTAAGATCGGCGATTTGAGAGTGGAGCCTTATGTCAAACTTCCCTTGAAAGGAGTAGGTATAGGTTCAGTGTCTTTGCATAGCGCAGGAGTTCATATAGGCATTACCCGAAAGCTATTTTGAGCACCTTGCGGAAAGAACACAGAAAGCTTTTGGTTAGCAGGGGCGTTGTTTTTCGTACAAGTATCGTAAAACCACTTGTTTGAATCGGGGTGTTTTACGATGGTGTAAGTAAATACCATAAGCAAAAAATAGGGTGTAATTGCAATTGTACAGCCCGCTGTTGTCGTTTATTTTTGTTGGAGAATTACAACCAATCCTAGAGAAAACCAAAACAAAATCCAGTACTTTAAAAACCAACCTGAATCCAGAAACCAATATCAATTGAAAGCCCGTTTGAGTCCGAATCCCAATGAATTCTTTCCAATCCTTTGTAAAACCGTACAGGCGTCCGTCCGATGAAAAATGAATTTTAAAATAAGCGCCTTACATAAATGATCCCTTTTTCCAAAGGGATTTTTTATTTTAAGCCGGCCGTCTGAAACTTCTCGGCAATCAGGGTTTCCTGAGCAGAAGAGCCAGTATTCTCGGAACGCCGCTTTTGTCTTCGTGGTCAAAATACTCCTGCAGTTCCATGAGCACCAGTCCTTGTTTTTTAGCAGCTGTGGTAAACTCAGAAATATGGTGGGTGAAGCACTCCAAAACTTGCTGTCCTTCCTCTGTATCAAACCTGGCCTTGGAGCCTGAATATTGCTTAAACGGATGAAGCTCGCCTATATAAACCATCCCGCCCGGCCTTAAAGAGGAAGCCACTTGTTTAAAAATGGGTTCCAGGTGTTCAATATGTTCCAGCACCAGGCTAAAAGTCACCAGGTCATAAAAGCCTTCCCGCAAAATCCAGTCTTTCGTAACGTCGGCTTGTATAAATTCTACGCGGTCAGAAACAATCTTTGCCCGGGCCTTTGCCAGCATTTCTTCGGAAAAGTCCACAGCCGTGATCTTGTTTGCCTTGTTGATCAGCCAATCTGTATTTTTTCCGGTTCCGCATCCAATTTCAAGACAGTTTTTGAAGGAAACATCCTGCAGGGTCAATTGCAAGGCTTTTGCTTCCAAGTCTCTTGTTGGGTTAATATTCGTATCGTACTGCGAAGCCCATGCATTATAGGCGCTTTTTGTGTTCATGTTGGTAAAGTTGGCAATAATCCTGATTGCTTTAACAGCAAGCCCGTCAGATTTAAAAGTTTTACGGATCAGGCTCAGCAAGGTTAAATAAAAAATTTATTAAATACGGCAGAGTTTTTTTTGTTAGTGGGCACTATACTTGCATTTGCAGAATCGTTCTTATTAGTGCTAACCTTAAAAAAATATTTATGAAAAAGACGATTCTTACATGGCTTTTGATCTGCGGCAGTTTTATGGTATTCGCCCAAATTGACACTACAAGACACCAAACAGACACCACAAGACGGGATACATCAAATATGTATCATCAAAATATGAACCAGAACAACCAGAATCTGAATCAGAATGCCGACACGACAGGTGTTTATGGACATAGGGATACCAGTGTGTCCAGCGGCGCATACAATGCCTACGGGGCAAAGGCAGCGGCTATCCCTGCCCAGGTCCAGATGAATCTTTCAAAAGATTATCCCATGGCGGCAAACACCAACATAACCTGGACACAATCCGGCCAGTGGTACCACGGAACTTATCTAAATAATGGACGGTATTCGCATATTTTTTATGACGACAGGGGAAATACCTGGACTGTTGCTATGCCGGTAATGGCATCGTATGTACCCGATGATATCGTAACCAAAGCGTCCAGCATGTTTGGTCCCATGGTTTATGATGTGACCACTTTAAAGGGCGATAGCGTGCACACCAATATTTACCAGATCCGCACCATCGAAAACGGACAGGCAAAGGCACAGTGGATTGCCGATGATGGCAGCACCATAATGGATCCGTTCCGTTCAGATATCAATACACAGGTAAGCACCAGTACCAACGCGGCCAAAAGTGGCAATGCTGATAGTGCAGCCCGGCAGGGAATGGATAGTGCAAATATGAACAGGAACAATATGAATCAAAACATGAACCAGAACATGAATCAGAACATGAACAACATGGACAGCATGAACCGGCAGCGCATGGACAGCAGCATGAACAGAATGAATAATATGGATAGTTCCATGCACAGGATGGACAGCACCAGAAATACAATGGATAGCACCAGGAGTACGATGGATAGCAGTGCTCGAAGCGGCATGGACAGCACCCGAAGGGGAACGGACAGCAGCTATCAAAGTATGAATTCGCTGAACAACAACCCGACTTCCGATAATACGAGTATGACGAACGCCGAAGGCACAAAAGTCAAAATAAAAACAGAAACCAGCGACGGCAAGGAAACCAAGGTGAAAATCAAGGACGGGAAACTAAAAAAAGAAGACGACTAATCATCATTGA
>JAEVYV010000103.1 GCA_023392575.1 Bacteroidota bacterium
CTGCAGGCTGTCCTGACGGGTAATGATGTTGGTTGCCGCTACAATTTTGGCCAGCGGCGGCTTGCGTTCCTCGACTCTTTTGGCCTCTTCTTCTTTAAGCTCGGCGGTTTGCACGCTATCGTAAAAAGAAGCCGCCAGCACATATTTTTTCTGATTGAACGAAAGGTCTGCGATCAGCAAAAACGCACTGCTGCGGGAGGAAAGGTTGCCGTTGTTGTATTTGGCTGCTTTGAGCATGAGCTGCTGGGCGGCGTCCGGATTGCCCCGGTCCATTTCCATTTGGGCCGCCATAAAATAAATCACATCGCGGTATTCCGAAAAGCGTTCCCGCCGGGCCATTTTCAGCAGTTGGGCAATGTTTTGGTCGATATAGTTCTCACCGTCCTTACTGGTGCGTACCAGGTTCAGCCGGGCATAGACGTCCAAAACCGGGTCGGTGGCATGAGTGAGGGCCTTGGAGTAAAGCTGTTGAGCCCTGTCCAGATGACCTTCTTTTTCCAGCATTTGAGCCGCCAGGTACTCCCACCGTGCTTTTTCCTGGCTGCTTTGGGCCACGCTTAGGGCCTTTAGCAAGTGGTTGGCCGAACTGTCCCACATTTGCTGTTTGTAAAACCAATAAGCCTGTACTTCTTCCAGGTCGTCGGCCAGTCGTTCGGGGAAGTGAGGATCGTCCTTAAGCGTGGCGATCAAACTGCCCGATTCGGTAAGGTTGCCCAATTCAATCAAACTTCTTATTTGCCAGATAAAAGCATCGTTGCGGCTGGGCGAGGTAGAAAAAACTTTTTTGACCAGGCTGTTGCTTTCTTTGGTGGAAATATTCAGGGCATTGTTGCCATCCATGCGGCTGCCGATGTATTTGTAATACCCGTCTTTTTCTTTTTCGGCAAAGGCATAGTTGATGAACTGAAACATGAGCGATGCCGAGTCAAACTCTTTTTGAAAATAATATGAGGCGCCCCACAGCATATACAGGTTGTCGGCCCAGTCGTTGCGCAGGTCGTGCATGACAAGGCCGGTTTGTGCTTTGTAAATCACCGAGTCCAGCTCCGTTTTATCGGCAGTAGTCACGTCCAGGCTGTAATTGTAAAAAGGCAGCAGTTGCGAGTAGTCGTCCTTATGGACGGCTTTTGCCCGGGCAATAATCTCGTTTAATTTATTGTTGGCGTTGAAAAAATAATTGTAGTGGGTGGTCAGGTTTTGAAAGAACCTTTTGGGGGCCTTGATTTTTTTATCGGTAGGCGTTTTTTCGGCCTTCAACACCCGCGATTCGTAGGGTTTTGGCTTTTGTACATCCAAATTAAATCCCATTTGTGCGGACAGCGGCTGAAAAGCAGCCCCTACCAGAGTGGTTATCAAGCAAATAAAAATATGGCAGCGTTCTCTCATTCCGGTCGCAAACTAAAGTCTTATAAACTGAAATTCAAAGATTTTAGTATGGGTTGCCGCGGTTTTTTTTAAGACAGGCGGCCGGGGCTCGTTTTTAAGCGGGGGCGTGCCCCTTTGCATTTTTTTTAAGATGAAGTTCCTGCCAAAGCCAATGGCGCCGGGCAAAAGCCTGTGATTGCGTTCAACATCTTAACCGCCGAACAGGAGTTTATGGAACAGGCCCTTATCTTTACCCTCAAACTCTATCTATGGCAAAACTGGATGCCGAATCTACCCTGAAGCGTTTGCGCAACAGGTACCGGCTTGTTGTAATGAATGACGATACCTATGAAGAAGTGGTCACCTTCCGCCTTTCCCGCATGAGTGTTTACATTACGTTGAGTACCATTTTTGTGTTGTTAACCGGACTGACCGTGGCCCTGATTGTGTTTACGCCGCTGAAATACTATATCCCCGGTTACGGAAACGCCGGAATTGGCCGGGAGTACCGGCAACTGAAATACGTTACCGATTCCCTGGAAAAGCAGGTGATGTACCAAAGCCAGTATATAGACGGACTGAAGAAGGTTTTAAGTGGAAATACGGAGTTAAAGCTGGATACTACGCATTTACCGATTCTGAAAGAGGAAATTTCAAACGATTAGTTATTTTTATCCCATAAACCAAACCAAATCCTATGTTTAGTAAAGACAAAAACACCAACACTTCAGAAAAGCTGGGCACCAGCGCCACCCTCATCAGCGCCGGCACCCTATTGCAGGGCGATGTAAACAGTGAAAACGACCTGCGCATAGACGGCACCATCCAGGGAAATGTGCTTAGTTCTGCCAAAATCGTCATAGGCCCCAGCGGGCTGGTAGAAGGCAACATTCACGGCAAGCAGGCCGATGTTACGGGCACGGTTGTTGGGAACATTGCCGTGCAGGAGACCTTACAACTGCGGGGTCAGTGCAATGTGCAGGGAAACATCAACGCCGCCACGTTGCAGATCGATCCATCGGCTGTTTTCAACGGGCAATGCCAGATGGGCGGCGTGCAGGTGGCCAATGTGGTTTCAATGAAATCAAATGAATCAAAAACCGCCGAAGCCAAATAAAGGCGCATCCGATCTGATGCGGTATGCCGGGTGGGGCACACAGTTGTTTGTAATGCTTGCCCTGGCTATTTTTGCCGGCCAAAAACTAGATCAGTGGGCCGGATGGTCCATGCCCTTGTTGGTGTGGATTTTACCTTTTTTGGTATTGGTGGTGATGATCTATCAATTAATAAAAGATACTTCGAAAAGGAAAACAGATAATGAGTAAAAGAATTAAGTCGTTTGCCCCCATTGCGATCTTATTTATTGTGCTGAATGGTTTTTTCTTTGTAGGCAAAGACGTGCTGGCCCGGTGGGCCGTCGATCAGGATGTGGTGCTTATCGGCAACCTGCTTTTGTTTACCGTAGCGCTGGTTTCTTATTCGCTTGGGATTAAAGGATTAAAAAACCCCAACCCCCATGTCTTTGTTCGGTCGGTGTATTCCAGCATGATGCTCAAACTTTTTCTCTGCATCATTGCGGCCTTTATTTATATTGCCATGAGCAGGGAAAATCTAAACAAGCCCGCCCTGTTTACCTGCATGGGTTTGTACCTGGTTTACACGTTCATGGAGGTTTCTGTGATGATGAAATTGCTGAAGGGGAAAACCCATGAGTAAGAAGGAAGCGCCCATTTCACAGCTTCAACATTATTTACCACCCAACACCCTGGATGCCGTACTTAGTTACCTGCATTCCCATCACGTGCATTTGACCGTGGCCCGTGAGCGCAAGAGCATTTTAGGAGATTACCGCCACCGGACGCATTCCAAAAACCACCGCATTAGTGTAAAC
>JAEVYV010000129.1 GCA_023392575.1 Bacteroidota bacterium
GTGGAGCAGATAGGAGGGAGCGGTATCGAATGGTTCTTTCGTCGAAAGCAAGGCATTCAAGAGCTTCTCCTGGTGCTGGGTACCTTCCTCTTTTTTACCAAATGCTTGATGGATCGCTTGAA
The DNA here is from genome assembly GCA_023392575.1 of Bacteroidota bacterium. Lineage (GTDB taxonomy): Bacteria > Bacteroidota > Bacteroidia > Chitinophagales > Chitinophagaceae > Flavisolibacter. The sequence continues at coordinate 123 of JAEVYV010000129.1, forward strand.
CGTTCGTTGCAAAACCGGAGTGATCCTTTTGCTGGTCTTCTGCCTGCTGTACTTTTTTACCCTCATTTGCAACCAGTCGGCTTTGAACCAGGGCAGCACTATATTCCTTTCCCAGGTCACTGCCATTAAAAACGCACTTGGTTTGATTGTCAACGAAGGTGAGGCCGTAGATCTGTCCACTGCCATTTTTCCTTACCAGCACATAAACCTGTTGTCCTGACAACTGATCCTGTAATTGAGACATGTTTTGGGCCGCCGGTAGGGTGGTGTCCAGTACCCTTTTTAAGCGTTGCTTTGCGAGCAGCTTATGCCCTTCATTTTCTTTGAACTTTTTTTCTAAGGCACGTAAGGTAGGGCGGCAGGCTATCGAACTGGCTTTAATGGGGATACCCACTTTGCCACCTGCTTCGTCCAACATGCGATAAACAAGGCCACCATTGCGGTAGATTCTGCCTTCTTCCTTTCCCCTGTCGGCCAGAACATTAAACTGTCTGAGTGCGGCATTGTACTCGGGAAGAGAGCTGAACTTGTACTGGTTGAAGATTACCGAGATAATCCTGGAAAGGGCCCGTTTGGTTTCATCTCTTCCATATATGGCTTTTTCAACGGAGATGGGAGGTAGGGGTACTGCCGATTTTTTCGGCGATCTTTCTGCTTTTATCAACCCAAAGATTTGTTCCAGCTCTTTCCTTGCTTTTTCCGATGCATTCCGGCCGATATTATGGGTATTGATTCGGCGGCCATCATCATTGATGGTGGTGCTGACAATATGAATATGCGGATGGCCGGCGTCCTGGTGCCGGTAAATAAGATAGGGCTGGTCGCCAAACCCAATCTTTTCCATATAGAGGTTCGCTATGGCAATAAGCCTTTCATCACTCAATTTTTCTGATGGATCAAAATTGAGCGATACATGCAGCGTTTTGGTGGTGGCCCGTTCGTTTAGTGCATGGTGATGCTGAAGTCCCCCCAGTTTTTGATAAAAATTCATGTCCTCCGCGTCTCTTAAATAGTTCATGGCAGCCAGACACACGGCCTTACCGTTCGCTACTTTGCTTTCGTTATAGTTTAGAGCGGCTGCCACTCTTTTGGGGAAGGTTATTTTTGCCACCATTGGTCATAGATTTGGTTCATCTTATCCCTTATTTCTTCCACCTTACGCATCAGCATCTTTTGCAGGCCGTCGTTTTGCTGAATCCATGCCCTGAATTCAGGGATCTTATCCAGGAGGTGCAGCTTATGGACAGCCTGGTTAAAATTGTTACCTAGGGCGTTCAGCTCTTTTCGTAAGGCCAACATCTCTTTTAAAAAATCGTCTGCTGACTGGTTTCGGTAGGTCACAATTACTGGTTTTTGCAGGGCTACTTTGCGCAGATAACTACTGATGTCTTTCTCCGTCGTTTGCCGCTGAAATTTGATGACGGTCTCCAGTTCTGCATCGTTCATTCTTGTTTTGACAAAATGCCGCCGAACCTCTTTCTCCTTTTTCTTCATTTTCCCGTTCTCCTGTTTTTAGCATTTAAGCACATTGTCCCTAATCCCGAAACGAGTTCCGAGAGAAGGGCAAGATGCTCCAAACGTGGCACGTTTGTACATCTTGCCGTGTGCAAGACCCGGCACACTGGGGCCCTGACAAGGATTTATAGCTTTATGGTTTTGGAACATAAACGTTTACCCTAAAAAGCTGTTGAAATAAGCCGAAATTTTATACCATTCTCAAAGATTGCCTGGTCAAAATGTAGCCAGGCAAAAAATAATTGTACAGGCACGGCTCTATTTATTTTTAAACGTCCCTTTCCGAATAAAAAAGGGGCTACAAAAGCCCCTCGTCAGCGAAGGAATAATATCCTTCACTGGAAATAATGATATGGTCCAGCACTTTGATGTCATGGTAGCTGGCTGCCTGTTTTATTTTTAGCGTTAATTCCTCATCCATCCGGCTGGGTTTTAAGGTCCCAGAGGGGTGGTTATGACATAGAATGATGGAAACAGAAAGGGATTTGATGGCCGCCGCCAGGATCAGTCTTGGATCTGCCACCGTTCCGGTGATGCCGCCGGCCGATACCTCGTACACGCCTGTGGCTCGGCCGGCCCGGTTTAGCAGCAGGACCTTAAACTCTTCCTGCATATCTATTCTGGTGTCCTTCCAAAGACTTAGAAATAGCTCATAACAGTCTTTGGAGGAGGTGATCAGGGGTCTTTCGGAAGCCTTTACCTTGGATTTATAAACCAGTTCCACTTCGGCTACTTTTGTCCATGCCGGCTGCTTTCTTGTCGGTTCCATAACAGAATGTTTAAAAGTTTAAAAATTCATTACAGAACATCTCTCGCTTTCAGGCGATAAAGGCCATGAAGCAACGGAATAAATGGTGTCTTTTAGCCTGCCGGAACCCCTTTGGTTTATGCCGGAATTTCATGGCCGCTTCAGAAGCCTGAAGGCGAACTTTGTGACAAGGAATGAATGAGGAAAACTTCCTGTTTTGCAACTTCCGAAACGCGATCAAATATTTGCCTAAATTGAAAGAAGAGATTGAAAACTATCGCAATCGTTTGATGATTAATGATTCTGTTTTTCGATAAAAAACATCCGCTTTACCTTTTTTATTCCCTCATAAGATGAAAAAGGATGGTGGCTTCTGTCGCCTGAAACGACTCAAGGGACAAGTAAAGTGAAACCAAAAGAATGAATGCCCTCGGACACCTTTTAGCTTACCTGTCACCCAAATAGCAAACCGTCCGGAGGGCGGTGATTTTTTAAAATAGGCATTTTATCCATGCTTGGGTTGCCGGAGGACAGGTGCCGGATGCCCCTTCTTTTATAGTGCCGTTTTGGTTCCTTCCATTGGCCCAAACGGCTATTTTATAACCGGCCTTTGTTAAGGTGCGCAAAGTTTTATCCAATGAATAAAAGGGAAGGCTGGTCCTCTTTATTACCCCGGTATTTTTAGCCCTTTCCATGACTGAAATATTCTTCTGTTCTCTTCGGATTTCTGCATCCTCGTTGAAGGTTTCATAAAAGTCACCCACCCGAAATAGAAGGACCGCCCCTTTGTATTTTTCCTTAAGGGTGAGATATTGTCGAATGAGAAGATTCATAAAATAAAGTTGGAGGAATGGAGGGAGGCTGGGGCCTCCCTTGCCATAGTGATTAGTTCAAAAACAAGATATCGCTGCCTTTGCTCGCAAAATCCGCACAAAGGGAAAAGGCTTTTTGGGTTTTTGTTTGCGCCGTGCCGCCATACAATAAGGACTTCATTTTCGCTTCCTCGTTTTTGTACTGCCGTACGTTTTGAAAATAGCCGGTTATAGCGTTGTAAGCGCCAAAAACCGTTCCTTTCGCTGACCCCGTCTGTTGGGCCGGGCTTGTCATATGGTACTGGTAAACAGTTTCGCAAACATTTTTAAAACAGGTGGAAAGTTCATCGTCCTTTCCTGCCCGCACGTTTTTCAACGCCTCTTTATTGGGGATCATAGCTAGCTGTATCAGTTTTTTTAGGTCCGGATCGGTTATTCGCACCTTTGCCCACTGGTTAAAAATGGCCTCCAGTTGCCCGGAGAGCTGGTTAGTTATTCCCATCACCTTATGTGCCTGCTCCAAGCGTTCTTTGGCGTTAACGGTATGCCTGATTTTTAGGGAATTCGTACTGTTTTTTAGGGCAGCATTCAGGGTGTTGTTGCATACAATTCGTACCGGTGTAAAGGCGGCTGTAATACTGCCATAGCCGTTATGGGAGGTGGTGAGGAAAAGGTATTTTTCAATCAAATCCTTACCCGCTACCTTGATATACGTCGGCAGTTTTGCGGTGATGAAAATGCGTTCTCCTTTCCCTAGTGCTCCGGCGGTTTCATATTGGATCCCGTCGCCGCCCACAATGGCATCGAAAAAGGAAAAAGCGTCCACGTTTTGCACGACCTGGTACTCTTTGCCCACCACGCCTAAAACGACCTGGGAGTCGGTGCGCATCGTGGCGTAATAGTGGGGTACTTGTATGGTAGGATAAACGGGAGCTGCATCTCCCAAAAGGCTTTGGTTGTCATAGGTGACCAGTTTTCGTTTTTCCACCGTATAGTCCAGCCCTGCATATTTCAGGGCTTCTGCACTGGTGGGATAACCTTCCACCATTTGCCCCAGCCCATGCCAGGCTTTTTCCTTTACCGAAAAAAAACTGTGCTTACCTGTTTCTTCAATAAAATGGATGTTGTGTGCCATAGTTTGCTGCCCGGGTTTGATTTGTATGCCGCAGGCGGCAGGACTGCGGTTTGATGGATGAAAAAATTTGATGAAAAGCACCGGCACGGAGGCGCCGGTGCATGAGAATTAAAAGGGTACTTCATCTGCTATTTCAGGAGCGGTTTCCATTGCACCCGTTGGTTGTCCGATAACCTCTACTTCTTTGGTCCAGGCCAGAATTTTGACGTTGCTGACATGGCAGTTAAGGGACGCCCTGGGCACGCCATCCTTGTCCACATAGGCGGACACATAGATCCGGCCCGTTACTTCTACTAATGTGCCTTTTTTTAACAGGCCGGCCAGTTTTTCTGAGATCCAGTATGAACAGTTACAATAGGTCGTTACCCTTACTTTTTCGCCCCCTTTCCGCTTGTAGGTGTCGTTCATGGCCAGGGAAAAATCGACTACTTTTCGCTTGTCTTTCAGGCTGTTTACCACAGCGTCCTTTGTAAGTCTTCCTGTGATTGTCATAGCTTTAATATTTAAAGTGAATGAATACATGAAGTTTGATCAATGCCTTGCCCCGCAAACCGGGCAAAAGCGGCGGGCTTTTTTATAGGCCTTTAATTTTCGTTCAAAGGAGCGGTCTGCGCCCCGCCACACCCGGACAACATTCCACGCAATGCCGTTTTCGTTTACAGCCGCCAACAGTTTTGCACCCCGCCCTAACCGGTGTAACAGAATGCGCTGTCCCAGGTCCGTTTCTACAAATCCGATGTAGTGTTGTGCGTGATGAAGTTTCGTTTGGAAGTGTATCAGGTAAACCATAAAAAACTTTTTAAAAGAAAAAGGGAAAAAAGAAAGCTTTCCGGAAGCGGGCTGCCCTGGACCAGCCAAAAGGAAACGGAATAAATGGTGTCTGAGGAAGTGTGGGAGCGCTATTTGGTTTATGCCGTAGTCTTTTGGCACCTTGTGGCCATCTGAAAGAGGCAGCCGATAGCTTCGCTGCTCTTTTTTCCCATTTGGCTTTTAAAAAAGGGATGCATAAAGCTGTTTAAGATGTCTTCCCTTTAAAGTGTCGCTGCTGGGAGTTGTGAGGAACGAACATCTGCCAGCGCAATGACATTGGTGGTGCAATGGCTTTTTTTGCCTGATTTTCATTTGTGGGTCAGCGATTGCACCAGTCTAAAGATGTGTTATGCTGTTATAACGTTTTCTTTTCCTGCAGTAAATATTGTGCTTTACAGATAGTAGAGTGCAATAATTTTTATTCCTCTTCGGTTTTTTTCTTACGAAAAAGTTATTACTCATAAGTTGGTAAAAATTAGAACCTATCTATTGATATCCCATTGCCTGCAAATTGAAAAGCTCCGCCTACCGACCGTCATTTTGGAGCACTTCCTTGTGGGTTCCAATCTCTAAAAGTTCTCCTTTGTCCAGAACAAGAATTCTGTCAGCCATTCTTACCGTGGAAAACCGATGCGAAATCAATACAGCCGTTTTCTCCTTTGTTAGTTCTAAAAAGCGCTGAAAGACTTCGTATTCTGCTCTGGCATCCAATGCAGCTGTTGGCTCATCCAGAATGAACAGCTGCGCCTCTTTCATGTAAGCCCTGGCCAGCGCTATCTTTTGCCATTCAAATCTTGTATGCGCCGGTGAAACTGACCACTGTACGCCGATTCAAGTTGACCACCTGTGGCCGGCGCAAACTGACCACTTGAGCGAGTAGAAAAGTTCATGCTGTTTTGGTGCTATTCCTGTTAGTTTTCCCGTAAAACGACAACAGGAATGGCTAATAAAGCGATCAGCATGAGTAAAATCAGACAAATCCTTCAATTACACTGCCAAGGGCGCAGTAAACTACAAATCGCTACCCAAACCGGCATCTCCCGGTAAATAAGTGGTACGATGTCATTGGCGAGCAAACCATCGCCGACCCTATTTTAGATAGAATTGTACACGCAGCGCCTGGAGCTCAAAGGTGAATCGCTAAGAAAAAGAAAGCCTGTGATTACCGGAGCAGCAAACTAAATTTGAACCGGAAACAACAAATGGTAACCGACAAAAATCAACTGAATTTATCACCACCTACACATGCATGAACAGCTTCTCTTCGCCAGCAAAAATGGTGGTCAATTTGCTTCGGCCTGAGGTGGTCAACTTCATCGGCTCGTACACTTACAGGCGACAATGAAAAGATTGCAAGGGCCGTGGCTAATATGTTGGGAATGGATGGCTATTTAGCCAATGTGCTACCCCACGATAAGCAAAACAAGCTAAGGGAGTTTCAGGATAGAGGTGAAATTGTTGCCATGACCGGTGATGGGGTAAATGATGCCCCAGCCCTGGCACAGGCCGATGTGGGCATTGCCGTTGGCTCGGGTACGGACGTGGCCGCAGAAACGGCTGATATTATCCTTTTGAACAGCGATCCGAAAGATGTGGTACAAATGATTTCATTTGGAAGAGTCACGTACCGGAAGATGATTCAAAATTTAGCCTGGGTTGTGGGGTATAACGTAGTGGCTATTCCCCTGGCGGCCGGTGTATTGCACCCTTATTTTATGTTAAGCCCGGCCATGGGCGCGGTGCTAATGAGTTTATGCACCGTTATCGTAGCCATCAATGCAAAGCTTTTGCATTTAAAGTAAAACCAAACACATTTTGGACCGCAGAAAGTGCTAGCTATGTACCGAAATCAATGAATGAGCCGGCCTGTTTATTTCACCATTTATTGGTCAAGTAAGGAAGCACGGGTCTCGCCATTCCAAGTTCAGGCGGTGAAGAACGCAGGGGAGATGCTAGCCTTTTAAACCATAAAACACTAAAGCCTTGCCTCAATAAAGCCATATAAATCCTTAAAGGTCCATATGGTCTCCTTCATTTCTGCACCTGGAAAGAAAGCTTTCCTTGACACCTAAAGCAAGGAGTTGTGTTTTCACATAGGGAAGATACTCTTCCAACGCCAGCAGTTTTGCCCATAAAACAGTGCCGCAGGTTTTATCGTTTGCGTCCGTTCCCGGGCAGGAAAAATACTCGTCATCCAGGTGGTCCGAACCGCTTTTACAGTACCGGTAAAAAGCCACGTGCTCTTCGCAAAACTTGTCCTGTCGTATAAACTCCTGTATCCAAAACCGGATGGCTGTTTCCCTGCGTAGGGGGCAAAATACGGCTGCATGATACATCAGGGTAAAGTACTCGAGCCTGGATAGAAAAAGGGGCCGTACGAATCTATTCAAAACAGTCCATTCTTTTGCGGTCCACTCCATGGCCATTATTTCCGCCTCCAGCTCCCGGTAGGCTGTGAAACAAATTTGAAAACTCATTTCAATGGTCCGGGTCTGGCCACTGGGTTGCTGACGGCACTCCTCCAGGGCCTGCAGCAAACACTGATATTTATGGTGAAAAAGATGCATCATAAAAAAATTAGGAAGCAGTGGAAACCGCTTCCGCAGGAAGCCTTTACTTCCGGAGTTTTGAATGGTTCTGTAGAGGTAAGTAAAAACAAACTCTGTTATACCAAACGTACACATGATGAAAATTGCCAAACCAAAATACAAGAACAAGGCAGCCTCAAAGGCCCAGCAAAAGCTGTGAAACCAAAACCGTCTATATAAGACGGAGTAGAGGCGTTTTTGTACTACTCCTGCTGCATATTTTTTTCTTTGTCGAAGAGCCGTTTTTTTCCCGCCCTTTAAAAAGGCAAAACGCATTCGAACTTTCAAGGGAAAGTAAAGCAAATGTTCCCGGCCCAATTGCAATTGTCCAAACAACTGCGA
>JAEVYV010000143.1 GCA_023392575.1 Bacteroidota bacterium
CTTTAATATTGATGCTGCCCCCGCTGTTATTGGAATAAGGCGCTTTGTGATTTACGGCGGTTTGGGCAATAACAATGCTCTCACCCGGTTTAATAGGGTACTGGGTACCGTGGCCCGGTATGCGGTACAGCGACTTGGCGTATACATAATCTTCGGTTGCATTGATGTTGGCCGGCATGCCTATGGATTTATTCCAGTTGAACTGCCCGGTTAAGTAGCCCGAAATCACGTATAAGCCGGTAGATAAATTGGGCGTGGTGGTATTTGTGCCCCAAAGCTGGGCCACGTACAGGCTGTCGGCATAAATAACCTCGTTCGAATTATTATAGATTTCTATGAACTGGTCGCGGAAACCAGCCCCGTTGGCCGTGTTGCTTCCGGCATAATAAATCTGCTTCAGCACCAATCCTCCTATGCGGCCTACATGCACATTCAGTTTCAAGGCCGAGTCCAGTTTATTGTTAATATCTATTCGGGTTAACGAACCGCTTAATACCACGTCTTCGTCCCGGCTTTGGCCCGTGCGATCATTGAACAAATCTTTGGGAATGGTAATGGTCGCTTCTATATTATATCTTCCGGCGCTGACATTTGTGAAGGCAACCCGCCCTTCTGCATCAGTCGTTGCTATATTAAGCTTGTTGCTGAAGACGTTTACCAACTTTACAGCAACCTTTTCTACCGGAAAATTAAATTTGAGGTCAGCCGAATCATAGCCCACCTGGATACTTATATCCAACGGCTTAATGCCGGGAGCCAAATCCCTGTTCAAATCTCTTCTGCACCCGGCCATGGCCAGCAGCAGTATGATGCATAGGGGAATAATCTTTATATGTTTCATCGTGCAGTTTTGGTTTTATTTGATGGTAAAAACCAGCTCGGCGCCAAACGAGGGCCGGCCGTTGTAATAGTATATAGACGCGTTTTGGATTTCGGTGGGCCGGATATTGAAGGCATTAAAGGCATTGAAGGAAAAGCGCAGGTAGTCCCCGATTTCCTTACTTAACCGCAGGTGCATGTTGGGATACACAAAGGATGGCCGCCGCTTTACAGCCTCTTCGCGGGGCGAACGCAGCAAATGGGCATAGTCCGCCGAGCGGGCCTCCTTATCAGTAAGTGAATAATAGTTCAAATCCTTATCCAGGTAACCGGCTGGGTATACGCCCGAGCCCATGGTCTCACTCCGGTTCATCCAGTATACCTCGCCGGTAAGCATCACCGCCAGGCGCAGGTCCGGAATGTGGGTGGTGGTGGTAAAGGTGGACTTTATATTTTTCCCCTTGGACTGCTGGTTGCTGTACACGCCGTACACGGACTTGCGGGTGTAATCAATGCTGGCATCTGAAGCAGGGATAGACACTTCATCATTGGTTTCGAGGTAATAGCTGCTGTAATAGGCCAGGCTCATGTTGAACGAGGTGGCCAACGATTTGATTTTGTCTGTTGACATCATCAGTTCAAAACCACGGGTGTGGTTGTAGTTGCCGTTGTTGATTTTATTATAGGTAACATTATAGGTTTTATATGTACCGTTTTCCTCGTACGCGGGCTTGGCGCCGCTTATGGGTGTTACTTTATAATTGGGCAGCACAACAGGAACCAGTTGGGTAAGGGTAGAAAACCCGTTATCCATCAGCCGGTCGAAATAATGAACGGAAGCATGAAAAGGCTTGGCATCCCAGCTAAAACCAGTTTCAAAAGTGCGGCTCCGGTAGGGCTTCAGGTTGCTGTTGTCAGCTTGCACCACACGGGTATGCACCAGGTAAAGGCTTTCATCGGCATTTCCTGTGTATGTATTCGCCAGCGGGATATCTATATATACATTGCCCGGGCTAATCTGGGAAAGGCTGGGTGACTTGGTGGCAATACCATAGGAAAAGCTCCAGTTGAGATTACGCAGGATTCTCCAATTGCTGTTAATACGGGGCGATACCACAAAAAACTGGTTTTGCACATCGGCCCGGGCGCCTAAATTGAGGGTATAGTACCGATCGAGCAGGCGGGTATTAAACAGGTTTTCTACATAAAAGCCCAGGTTTTTTTGCGTAGGCACATAATTGTACGAGCGGGCCCGGTCGCTTTTGTTACCCGTTTGATAAAACCGGGGCCGGTCGGCAAACACAATAACACCCGGACCTTTATTGGCGCTGTAGTTAAAATTCGAGCCCAGCATGAGCCGGTAGCTCATTTTTTTGATTTTGATAAACGTGCTGGTTTCAATGCGGGCGGCCGCCGTAACCGGCTCGCCAATAACTTCCTGCTCGGCCATGTAGTAACCGGGTGCCCAGTAGCCCTCGTAGGTGCCAGTGGTATCGCTGTCGGCAATGCCAATTACCGGGCGCAGGTTGAGGTAATACTGCGAGTACGACTCCTGCCGTTCGCGGCTGTAGCTCATTTGCAGGTTTACATTATAAAGCCAGGGCTTTTTTACAATCCACTCACTCCGATTGCTTACCCGCAGCATGCGGTTGCCCATCCGGGTCATGCGCTGGTTAATATCGTCGGGATCCACCCGGGTTTTATCCAGGGTTGTATTGTAATCGAAGCTGAGTGTATTTTTAAACTGCACACCGGCTTTTTTGTGATAGGTCCACAGCAGGGCGCCGCCCAGGCGGTCGTACGATTTGAGCTGATTGCGGGGATCATCGTTACTGTTTAAATAATCCAGGCTCAGGTTTACCACGCCCAGGGCTGGACTAACCGCAAAGCCTTTGCTTACACCAAAGTTCTGCGTACCCTCGTTGGCCCGTACGCTGGCTCGCAGCGGCGTAATGCCGGCCTGCCGGTTTATGATAACTACCCCGGTGCTGTAATCGCCATAGCGGGCCGAGGCCACGCCCGAAATCACTTCAATGTTTTCAATATTTTCAGTTTGCAGTTGCCGCAGATCCACCCCGCTGTTGGCTACGTCTCCGTTATAATTGCTGTTAAGCGTTCCGTTTTTGGCGCTCAGGTCCCCCAGGGTATTGGGCGTAGAAATATTATTGGATGAAATAAGCCCCATGCGGCCGGGGTTCATGGATTGCATGTTAGCGTTGTTGTTAACCGTAACACCGTCTATTTGCATAGAAACGCCAAAGGCATTGTTCAGCTCTTGCTCGCTATTGGGCAGGGTTACGTTGCGTAGAGTAAGCACGGTAGAACCCTGCAGTGTGGCGCCGGGCCGTACCATAGACTGGCCGGGCAGGTATTTAAGCACATCGGTCACACTCAGGGCCTGCGTTTGCTCAATGGCTTCGCGGTCAAAAACGATAGAAGAGTTGGAGGCCAGGGTTTTTTTACGCACCCCATTAATTTCTACCTGGTCGAGCTTCAGGCTCAAATCTTTCAGTACAATGAGCTGCACGGTTCCGAACTGCTTTTCGGAAATGGTTTTGGTAACCGATGTTTTGCCTACATAGCTTACAACCAGTGTTACCTCGCCGGCCCGGTCGGGCACGGCCACTTCAAAGGTTCCGTCAACTTTACATACGGTAGTAATGCCGGTTTGCACTACCTGCACCGATGCATAGCTTAATGGTTTGCCATCGGCATCAATTACTTTTCCTTTTATTTCTGTGGCAAAAACCGAAGTTTCCTTAGAGGCCGCAGCAGGCGGAACGGCCCTGACCATAATGACCTTGTCTTTTATGGTATAGGCGACGGGCAAGTTCTTAAGGCAGATGTTCAGTACTTCGGTTACCGGGGCATTGGTTACATGAATGTCGACGGTTTTTTGTGCCGACAGCACATCGCTGTTGTAAATGAATTCGTAGCCTGTTTGCCGGTGGATGTCCCGGAAAACTTCATCAATGGTTACCTGGTTGCGGTTAATCGTTACCGTTTGCGCAAAGCTCCGGGCATTGAGTTGGATGTTGCAAAGCAACAGGAACAGAAAGAATACCCGCCCCTGAAAGGCCAGGGTGCGGCTGGGTTGGAAACGAAACAAAAAAGCAGCTTTCCTCATAGCAGATAGTATTGGTTGTAAACAGTTGTTCATACAGTATCGCCGGTGGGCAGGTTCGTGGCCCGGCCGGTTTTTATAAAGAGCTCTTGGTGAAAAAAAACAGTTTATCTCCTTCCCTTCTCGAATGAATGCCGGCAGTGAATTCAAGCATTTTCAAAACCGTGTCCAGGTGATTGTTCCGGGAGATCACGCCGCTGATATGCCTTTGGGCCACCGCGCCTTCAAACGAAATATCCACCCCATACCAGCGTTCCAGTTGCCGTGCCACCGATCCCAGATCGGCATTGGTAAAATCAAACAACCCGTTTTTCCAGGCCAGCACCTGGCCGGTATTTGTCTGGCTTTTCAACTGCAGGGCGCCTGCCCCCCGGTTCACCAACTGGTCTCCGGGCTTCAGGATCTTTGTTTCCTCCCCGGCGCTGACCCTTACCTTTCCTTCCACAAGGGTGGTTTTGCTCAGGCCCTCTTCTTCATAACTCATAATATTAAAATGGGTGCCCAGTACTTCCACCACGCTCCTGTCGTTCAACTGTACCCGAAATGGCCGTGCCGCATCTTTTTCTACCTCAAAATAGGCTTCACCCGAAAGCTCCACCCTTCTTTCACCACTGGCAAAGGCTGCGGGGAAACGGAGGGTTGTGGAGGCATTCAGCCACACTTTCGTACCGTCGGACAGCACCAGCCGGTATTGTCCGCCCCGCGGGGTAGTAATCTGGTTCGGCAGCAGACTTTCCGAAGTGACTTCTGCTTCCTGCAGCACGGGCAAATAAGACAAAAAGCCCTCGTCCTTCTTCAGCAACTGTATTGCTCCCTGCTGCGCCAGCGAACCGTGGTGCGCCGTGTCCAACACGATTTGGGTGCCATCGGCCAGCCGCAACAGGGCCATATCCCCGCCCGGCAAACCCTTCTCCGGCAATCCGGCTGGGACGGTGGTAGTGCCAGCCTGCGGTTGGGAAGGCCCGGATGAGCGAAGCATCCAAAAACCAGCCAGACCTACTACAAACAGCACCGAGGCCGCTGCCAAAACCCTTTTCCAGGAAAGCACAGGAGCCTGTTTTAAGCCCGTTTTGCCGGCCTGGTCCTGAATCAGTTCCATTACCCGGTCGCCGGCAGGCGGCTTGCGGAAGGCCTCTTGCTCCGCAACCTGGTTTTCCCACAGATCTTCCATCAGCCCGTAAACCTCTTCCTCCAGGTCTTTATCATTCAGCAACCGTTCCCACTCCCTCCACTCTGCGGGGGAAAGGGTACCCTCCTGGTATTTTTTAAAAAGTTCCTGCAATCGTTTTTGCATGTTTTGGTTTTGTGGTTAAGCAATCCATCCGCACATAAAAATATCCCGGCTTGTGCGCCGGAGCCCTGATGGAACAGGGTCGTCAAAGTATTAAGACACAGGAAAAGAAGAAAAAGGGTCCATAGACGATGGACTTTTTTTTAGTGCAGCATCCAAAGCAGGAAAAGGCAACGCCAGCTTTCTGATTTCTGTTTGAGCAGAAGATGCTTTCTGATGCCCAGCACGGCCAGTTTCATGTATTTTTTAACGGTATGCGCCGACAGGCCCAAATGGCTGGCAACGGCCTGGTGCTCCATGCGTTCGCGCCGGCACAGTAAGTACACTTTTTTTTGCTGGGGTGGTAACTGGTCGATCGCTTCTTCCAGTGCCTGGTAGATGTCCGGTTGAAGGCCATCCGTTATGGCATCTGAGGGGGTTTCTTTTTGAAAGACCAGCAGGTGCTTTTTTTCGGTAACCATTTTGCGCAGTGCGTTCAGGGCATGGTGCCGGGCCGCCGTAAACAAATAGCTTCGGAAAGAACGAACGTGCGCCAGCTGATCGCGGTGGCTCCAGATCTTTACAAAAACATCCTGCACAATCTCTTCCGTCACCTCTTTGGACGGGCAAAGTTTAAATATAAAGGAGGCTAGCAAGGGCCGGTATTCCAGATAGATCTGTTCAAACGCCTTCACATCGCTGCCGGCAATACATTTTAGTAAATAGTCTTCATTGTAATCAGCCTTCATTCCATTTTTCTCTTAAGCAGGGACTAAATTTACAATTTTGTAAAGTATCCGGGCAAATAAATGAAGTGTTACGCCAGCGCCCATCCGAAAAAATGCGGCGTAACTGCTTGGTTTGGACCGCTCCGAATCGTGAAGCGGAAGGACTTGCTGCCTCATTTTCCCGATCAGGCCCGCTGGCAGCAGCCTGACCACTCTTTTTGAAAACTTTGTTCCTTCCACCTTCGCTGTACTTGGTTGAATCAGCAAATATTGCTGACGCTTTTCGGATAATTTTTTCGCGGGCCTTCCGCCTGAAATCGGAATTACGCACCGCCTCGTCCGTGCAGAAGAAGTACAACTCCATCTACCTTTGGTAAAAAGCTCTGGGGTTTATCACTTAATCGAAGTGCAGGATAACGGCGTGGGTTTTGAACAAAAAGATGCAGAACGGATTTTCCAGGTCTTTACCCGCCTTTATAGCCGTGCGGAGTACCGGGGCACCGGCATCGGCCTGTCCATTGTACGCAAAGTGGCCGAAAACCACGGGGGGTGGGTATGGGCAGAAAGCCGGCCGGGTGAAGGGGCCCGTTTTCTGATCGCACTGCCTGCAGACGCTCCGGCTTCTGACTAAGACTTCGGTAAGGGCCAGATCTTGCTGCTATTGTGCACCATAAACTTCTGGTTGATGGACGCCAAACACATCAGACATAACAAGCAGGCCTTGCAAGCCGCTTTGGGGCCGCCCAAATATTACATTGATACCCTGGGCCTGAAGGAAGGCGAAACCTATGCCTGGTTTCCGACGAAAGGAGACAGCATGACGGATGATACACCCCGGTCCATCCCCAGCGGAAGCCTGGTGCTGGGGCGCTGGCTAAGGCTGAACCGTGTATGGGATATTCCGCTTCACCGCCCCATTGTGGTGATCATTGACGACAACGGCAGCCAGTTTTGCATGCTTAAAACTGGCTGTAAGATCAAAGATGACCCGCAGGAGGCGGGCACAGAAGCAGGAATGCTTTGTTTGCGCAGCTATAACCCTGCTTCCTGGTGTGCCGATTTCTGGATGCCTTTTAACAACATCAAATTCGTGTTTGTGGTGGAAAGGGTGCGGCTGCCGGATGGAAAGGAATTTGTACCCAAACAAGAGCCGGTTCCCCGAAGCGGACAAGACCTGTAACCAAGCAGTTTTTCCGCTACAGCTTCTATCCGCATAAGCCGCTCTAGTTCTAAGGGCAATGCTTATTTAGTACCTCATGCTTCAAAACAAGCTGTGCCTCTACACGGCCACCATTCACCAATGGCAATCACTAATAAAAGATTTTAATTTTAAAACCCACATCGCTCAATCTTATCTTAAACCGCTGTCAAGAAAACCATCCTGAAACGTGAGACGGCAGACGTGAAACAGCCGTAATCCCTTTTCCTTCTGTCATCCGTCAACGAGCATCTGCCGTCTTAATAAACCGTTTGGTATTGGAAAAGTTGATACCCGGAGGCATCTGAGATTGAAAGGGAAAATTGTTCTAAATTTATAAAGGCCTTCCACCTCCTCCCCACCCAGAAATATTCAAAACAGTCCGCCGATGAAAACTCTGTTCATCATCTGCCTGCATGCCTGTAACAAGGATGGTGCACAGCTAACCCGGAATGAAGAATAAAATTATGATCAGCACAAAACAGAATACACGA
>JAEVYV010000164.1 GCA_023392575.1 Bacteroidota bacterium
CTTTAAGATCATTCCGGATCTGAGCTATTTTGTAAAAAAGAATTTTTTCATTGAATACCTCCGCGATATTCCGGTTCTGTCGCTACGGCAAGAGCCGTTGAACGATGTGGGCAACCGCATCCGCAAACGTTTGTTTGATCTTGTCTTCAGTCTGCTGGTAACGGTTTTGATCCTTTCCTGGCTGATTCCTTTGGTGGGCTTGTTGATCTACCTGGAATCACCGGGGCCCATATTTTTTAAGCAACTGCGGACCGGCAGGGACAAAAAACTGTTTTACTGTATTAAGTTCCGAAGCATGAAGATAAATGCCGATGCCCACACCCGGCAAGCCGATAAGGACGACGAGCGGATAACGAAGGTGGGCCGCTTTTTGCGCAAAACCAATCTGGATGAGTTCCCGCAGTTTCTGAACGTATTGTGGGGCAATATGAGCGTGGTGGGTCCCCGGCCGCATATGCTGAAGCACACCGATGATTACTCCAAACTGATCGACCGGTACATGGTGCGCCAGTTTCTTACCCCCGGCATTACGGGCTGGGCCCAGGTAAACGGTTTCAGAGGCGAAACCAAAGCGGTGGAACAAATGCAGGGGCGGGTGGAACACGACCTGTGGTACATGGAGAACTGGAGTGTTTGGCTGGATGTTAAAATCATTCTCCTGACCATCGGCAACATGATTCGGGGCGATAAAAATGCCTACTAATTTATTAGAGAATATCCAATGAAAACACGTGAGCAAAATGATCCGGCCTTGGTCGTAAGCTGTTTTACTCGTTTAAAATTTTTCACATGGATCGGATACTGAGATTTCCTCCCGTTATCAGGCCGGTTGAGGCCAACGTAAAACGTCCGTTGTGGTCGGTGATGATTCCCTCCTACAACTGCCTGCCTTATTTAAGGAAAACGCTGAAAAGTGTATTGCTTCAGGACCCGGGGCCTGACACAATGCAAATCGAAGTAATTGATGATTGCAGCAGCGATGGCGATGTGGAGGCCATGGTGCAGGAGGTGGGAAAGGGACGGGTTGCTTTTTACCGCCAGGAAAAAAACCTGGGACACCACCGCAATTTTGCCACTTGTTTAAACCGGGCAAAAGGGGAGCTGGTGCATCTGTTGCACGGCGATGATGTGGTGCTGCCGGGTTTTTACCGGGAAATCGAAAGCCTGTTCCAGGCCTATCCGCAGGCCGGTGCGGCGTTTACCAAAAACGGCTACATCGACCACAGGGACAACATTACCATACCCGAAAAAAGCTGGATGCCCCGGCAGGGCATCATGGAAAATTTTTTATTGGAGATTGCCCAACGGCAAATGCTTCAGGTAGTGGCCATGGTTGTTAAAAGAAGCGTGTACGAAAAACTGGGTGGTTTTTTTGCAGTGAATTATTGCGAAGACTGGGAGATGTGGATCCGCATTGCGGCACATTTTCCGGTGGCCTATTCACCCGAGTGCCTGGCCCTGTACCGCGGCGGCCAGGAAAACGCCGCAAGCATTACCAGCAATTCCTTGCTGAAAGGGCAGAATTTCGAAAATGTTAAAAGGGTCATTGCATTGTCCCAGCATTACCTGCCACCGGAAAAACGGCAGTATATCAAAAGCATGGCGAGAAAGCACTATTCCATGCACATTGCCAAAGCCTCCACAATGATGTACCAGTACAGTCCGAAAACGGCCATAAAGCAGGGGATATGTGCTTTAAAACTGCATCAAAACATCAGAACCATTTACTGGGTGATGAGGTTATGCCTGCTGCATCTTCAAACCCGCATGGGAAAAAAGCAGCAAAGTGGACGCCGGGTGGTTGAAGCGCCGGTCGTGCATCAGCAAATCAATCAATAAATTTTGCTTACTCAAAACTGCTGCGGCCAAAGCGCATACGCTGTAGTTGAACAAACGAACCCACAACTGCGTGTGCAATATCCTTCTGTATAAATTAATTTCTTTTAGTACAACCCTTACAAAATGACAAATGATAAAGTTCAGTTGCAATGGGAAATCAAGCCCCAAACTCCCTGGCTGGGTTCGAGCCTCAGGGAGCTGTATTCGTACCGGGACCTGCTTTTCCGACTGGTGCGTAAAGAGTTTCTGACCTCCTACCAGCAAACACTGCTGGGGCCCCTTTGGGTGTTGATCCAGCCCATTCTTACCGTGCTGGTTTCCATTCTTATTTTCAATAAGGTCATGAGGGTCTCCACCGACGGCATTCCGCCTGTTTTGTACTATTTGGCGGGCATTACCTTATGGAACTTGTTTGCCGATATTTTTTCGGTTACGTCCAGCACTTTTATTCAAAACGAAAGAGTGTTCAGCAAGGTGTATTTTCCCCGCATCATTGCGCCGCTTTCCATTGTGTTGTTGAACCTGTTGCGGTTTGGCATCCAACTCCTGTTTTTGATAGCCGCCGTCCTTTATTTTTACCTGACCGGTCAGGTGGAGCTGCACATAAACACCTGGTTGGTTTGCATTCCGGCCATCATCATGACCGTTGAAATCGCACTTGGCGCCGGCCTGCTTTTTTCCATTGTAACGGCCAAGTACCGCGACCTGCAAAACATCCTGCAACTGCTGATTCGCTTGCTGATGTTTGTCTGCCCCATCTTTTATCCCATGTCCCTTGTGCCCGAAAAATATCGGTGGCTGATGAACCTCAACCCTCTGTCTACCCAGTTTGAGCTGTACCGCTATGCTTTTCTGGGCACCGGAAGCCTCGATGCCGGCCTGGTGTGGTACAGCATTGCGGCCACCACGCTGTTGCTGGCCGTGAGTGTATTGTTGTTTAATAGAATGGGCGATAAAATTCTTGACGTTGTTTAATTTAAAAAAGTCTGCATGTCAAAACCAATTATCACAATTGAAAATATTTCCAAGCGCTATCGGTTGGGTACCATTAGCACGGGCCGGCTGCGGCAGGACCTGATGCTTTGGTGGAACAATAATGTTTTAAAGAAAAAGGATCCGTTTTTCAGCACCGGCAATGGCCAATACATTGCCGATAGCAAAGACCACTTATGGGCGTTAAAAAACGTCAGCTTCGATATTAAGGAAGGAGAGGTTTGCGGCATCATTGGGCGCAACGGCGCCGGGAAGTCTACCCTGCTAAAAATTTTGTCGCGTATTACCCGGCCCACCTATGGGGTGGTGAGGGGGGTAGGCAAAATAAGCAGCTTGCTGGAAGTGGGCACGGGCTTCCACCCCGAACTGACCGGCCGGGAGAACATCTACATCAGCGGCTACATGCTGTGCATGAAAAGAAAGGAAATCCAAAGACAGTTTGATGAGATCGTGGAATTCTCCGGGATCCGGCAGTTCATAGACACGCCGGTAAAGCGGTATTCTTCGGGCATGTATGTCCGGCTGGCCTTTGGTGTGGCGGCGCACCTGGACCCCGACATCTTGATTGTGGACGAAGTGCTGGCCGTGGGCGATGCGGAGTTTCAGAAAAAATGCATGGGCAAAATGAAAGACGTATCGACCAAAAAAGGCCGCACCATCATTTTTGTAAGCCACAACATGCAGGCCATAACCAATTTGTGCTCCAAGGCCATTTGGCTGCAAAAGGGCAGCATCTGCGCCAGTGGCGAAACCCAAACCGTGGTCAATAAATACCTCAGCGCTTTTCAAAAAAAATTATGGAAGCAGCAGTGGGCTTCGTTGAGCGAGGCACCCGGTAATCATTTGATCAAAATGATCTCCATTGAATTGATTCCCCACCTGGAGGATCCTTTGGCGCCGGTGGACATACGCACCCCCCTGACCATTAAGTTTCGCTTTAAAAACTTTAGCAACGACATCAACCTTTCGGTGCACCTGGCCCTTTTTACCCTGGCCGGCGATTGCATCTTTAACCTGCCCTCCACTTCGGCGGTTTACGAGGATGACGTTATCGAAGGGGAGTGCACCATCCCCGGCCGGTTTCTTAATGACGGGGCGTATTATGTTTCGATGTACTTTATCAAGGACACCTCCCGTGCCATATTTGAATACGAGGAGTGCTTGCATTTTGACGTGGAAGACTACCGCGAGAACATCAACCGCTACGATAAGTGGCAGGGCTATGTTCGCCCCCATTTTCCATTTGAGCTGAAAGTATGCAAGGAATACGCTTCGCTTTTTTAACTAAACCGGGCTGCAGCCCAGCCCACTACCCACAACTTTATGCCGGTTTTTTCTCCCTACGTGGTTAAGCACATTCACCTGGATCAGGAGCAGGATTTTTATGTGGACACCACTCCCCCCGAAAAGTGTTATTACCTGTTCTGGTGGAAGCAGATACCGCTTGGGCATTTGTTTGCCGAGTGCGATGACCATGCGGACAGGGACGAGTTTCAATTAAAGGTTTTAAGGACCATCCAGCCCTGTGTGGATTTTTATATTTTCAAAGCTGCGGTGAAGAACAAGCCTTATAAAACAGCGTTTTTGAAATACAATTATGAGGAGTTTTCCGGGGCCATGCACGCAATCTTTTCTTCCCAAATGGTAACCGAAACACCGAAACCTCTGGACGTTTCTGTGATTGTTTGCACCAGAAACCGAAGCAGGAATTTGCAGTGTTGCCTTCATTCTTTGCTCAACCAAAAATTCACGCCCCGGGAAATAATTGTGGTCGACAATGCACCCACTGACGATTCAACCCTGCAGGTTGTTCAGCGCTTTCCGGGGGTCATCTACCACAACGAACCCAGAAGCGGATTAAGCATTGCCCGCAACGCCGGGCTGCGCCGGGCCGGCGCACCGGTGGTGGCTTTTACCGATGACGATGTGATAGCGCACCCGCTGTGGTTGTACCGGGTTTGGGAAACCTTTCTTTTGCCCGAAGTCAGTGCCATGACCGGGCTGGTGGTCCCGATCGCTTTGGAAACAGAGAGCCAGCAGTTGTTTGAAAAATACTGGAGTTTCAACCGAGGGTATGAAGACCGGTTGTTTGGTCCGGAATTTATAGACCGGCATTTGCAAATCGGGCCGCCGGTTTGGCAGATCGGCGCCGGGGCCAACATGGCTTTCCGCAAATCGGTGTTTGAGGGCATTGGCTATTTTGACGAGCGCCTGGGCGCCGGGGCTTCCGGCTGCAGCGAGGACACGGAACTTTGGTACAGAATATTGTTGAAGGGGTTAAATGTTTATTACAATCCCCGTGCTGTGGCTTATCACGAGCACCGGAAGGAGTTCAGCGCTTTCAGAAGGCAAATGTATAGCTACGTTCGGGGTCATGCCGCGGCGGCACTCATACAACAAAAACTCAATCAAAAAGCCGGATACCGAAAGCGGATTTTTATGGAATACCCCGTCTACTACCTCCGGCGGCTGGTAAAGGGTTTCCCACACTACCGTTTAAAAGACAGGACGCTGTTTAGCGAAATGCGCGGATGGTCTTCCGGCATTCTGTTTTACAAAAAATACTGCTCCAAACCACCGGAAGCCGGCTATCAGTAGGCGTCCGCTCTGGCAGGCGGACGAAATTTTGGGTGCCGGCAAAAACAAGCCGGCCAGCCATTCGGGCCTGGCGGCTCTTTGCGCCAGGACCTGTTCAACCAAAACCGTAACGTTTAGACCTTGGGGTTATGACGACAAAACTTCTGCGAAAGGTTAAAAACTGGCTTGAGAATAAGGCGGTCATACTGATGTACCACCGCGTGAACGATTTGCTTTTTGACCCCTTTGAATTAGCGGTCAGCCCCGACAATTTTGACCAGCAACTCCAGGTGTTGAAGACGAACTATAAGGTGGTGCCGGTAAATGAACTGGTAGACCGGCTGCAAAAAAAAATGCTTGCCCCCAACAGTGTTTGCATCACCTTTGACGACGGCTATGCCGACAACTACACCCAGGCCAAGCCCTTGCTGGAAAAGCACGGCTGTCCGGCCACTTTTTACATTGCCAGCGGGTTTGCAGAAAGCACCTGTCTTTTTTGGTGGGATGAATTGCAGTACATCCTGCTCAATACCCCCCGCTTCCCTTCCAGCCTCTCCCTCCGCATAAACGGGGCATTGTTTGCGTATCAGCTGGAGAACGATGGCCGGCTAACCCCGGAAGACTGGCTTAGGCAAAGAACCTGGGTGTTTGCCGATCCGCCCCCTACCCAGCGGTGCGGTTTGTACGTGAGCCTTTGGAAACAGCTAAAGCCCCTGGCGCACAGAGAGCAGCAAGCTGTATTGGCGCAACTAAAAGCCTGGGCCGGTTTAAACGAAGTTTTCGGCGCAGAAAGCCTTTCCATGACCGAGCACCAGCTGCAAGAGATGAGCAACCATCCTTTGTTTGACATAGGCGTGCATACCAACACCCATCCGGCATTGTCGCTTCTTACCCATGTGGGGCAATTCCGGGAGATCTTTGAATGCAAGCAATACCTCGAAGAAAAGCACCACAAAAAGATGCAAACGATCAGCTATCCGTACGGAGATTACAATGCGGCTACGCTGGAGATTGTAAAAAGGCAAAACCTGAGAGGCGCGTTTACCACGGACGAAAGAGTGGTAACGAAAAGAACCAACCCTGTGGGCATGGGCCGGTTTCAGGTTAAAAATTGGACAGGCAGTGAATTTCAGCAGCGGTTGCATCAATGGTTTAAAGGAAGATAGCCCTCACAATTATTTCCATCATCAAACCAATTCTCTGTTTATGCAAAGCGCACCTGTTGCCCCGCCGCCCGATCTGATCTCCGTGATCATTCCCTCGTATAACCATGGCAATTATCTTTCAGAGGCCATTCACAGTGTCCAGGCCCAGGCGGGTGTTCATGTGGAAATTATTGTGGTGGATGATGGCTCAACAGATAATACCCGCCAGGTGGCGCAAATGCACCCCTGCGTTAAATACGTGTACCAGCCCAACCAGGGGCTTTCTGCCGCCCGCAATACCGGCATCGACAACAGCACCGGGCAGTACCTGGTTTTTTTGGATGCCGATGACTGGCTGTTGGAAGATGCGCTTGCCACCAACCTGCAGTACCTGAAAGAGCACAGCTCGGCTGCCTTTGTTTCCGGAACCTACAAATATGTGTATGAACGGATCGGCTGCAGCTACGATATCATCCGGGATGTAAAAGCCGATCATTACCAGCAGTTTTTGGTTCGCAACTATGTGGGAATGCACGCCGCCGTTATGTACCAGCGCTGGGCATTCGATCACTACCGGTTTGATACTTCGCTAAAGGCCAGCGAGGACTATGACATGTTTTTGAATCTTTCCCGGAAGTTTCCGGTTTTTCATCATACACAACCCATAGCGGCCTACCGCATTCACGGAACCAACATGTCGGGAAACATTCCCCTGATGCTGGAATACACCTTGCGGGTGATCCGCCGCCAAGAACCGGTTTTGCAAAACGATACGGAAAGAGAGCTTCTGGCCAAAGGCCTGCGGGGATGGGAAAATTGGTATTGCAACGAATTGTATAAGAGACTGCGCCCCCAGCCCCTGTTTACCAATAAAAACCTTAAAAAGGAGATGGCCTTGCTGTGGAAGTATAAAAAGAGTCTATTTTTTAAGTACATGGTCCGCTACCAGCTTAAGTGGTTAAGATGGATCGTTGCTAAAAGCATGCCGGCAGCGGTTTCCCGCCGGTTGTATAAAAACAAGGCTTCCGGTGATCGGATACCACCGCCCGGTCAGGTCAACAAAGGCGATTTTAACCGCACGACCCCTTTTAGCAAGGACTTTGGTTATGACAGGGGTGGTCCCATCGACCGGTATTACATCGAGAAATTTCTTGCGCAGCACGCATCGCTGGTTAAAGGGCGGGTGTTGGAAATTGGCGACAACACCTACACCCTTCGGTTTGGGAGCAACAGGGTAGCGCAAAGCGATGTTTTGAACATCACCGAAAGCCCCAACGCCACTTTCGTGGGTGATTTGAGCGATGCCCCTCATTTACCTTCCAACGCCTTTGACTGCATTATTCTTACCCAAACCCTGCATCTGATCTATAATTACAAAGCGGCCATAGAAACCTGCTGCCGCATACTAAAACCGGGTGGCGCATTGCTGCTTACCGTGCCGGGCATCAGCCACATAGATTACGACACCTGGGAGGGGTACTGGCTCTGGTCCTTTACCAAACAATCCGTTGAACGGATTTTGCAGGAAGCATTTCCGCCGGAGCATGTAAAAGCACAGTCTTATGGAAATGTATTGGTGGCTTCCTTTTTTTTGTACGGCCTTGGTGTTACAGAAGTAAACAACTATCAGTTGGAATATACCGATCCGCACTACCAGCTGGTTATTAGTGCCGTTGCCAAAAAACCCGGTCCGGACAACCGGTGATTTTTCAAGCGGTGATTTGTATGATTTTCGCTAAGCAATGGTTTGGCTTTAGGCTTGCCTCAGGTCCAGTCCAAAGCTTGGGCAATAATGGGCAATGAAGGAGGTGTAACAATACTTACATTAGTAGCGGCATCTTAAGTAACTGCTTCGGCTTTCGGTAAAGCCAACTCTAAATTACTCGTAAGCTAATATTCTATTGTTAACCCAATCCTGCCTATTCCTACCGTAAAACCTTCTCCGACCAATATTCGATGCGGTAACTAATACCTGGTTTTGTATTTACAAACAAGAAAGTAACGCGGCAAAGAATGATCCGGAAGCAGGCCTGTGGCTTCCGGGCCCGATCCGCCCACGTATAACGTCGTCTGCACTGCAAGCCCCACCACAAAGCAGCCGGTATCCACGCAAAGTTTTTATTGGCCTGTGAAATTTTTAATCCTCATTTAAAATAACACCAAAATGAAGTGCAAACACATCGGCGGCAGAGGTTATGTTTTTATTTTGACATTGTTTTTCTTTTTTGTTTTTCATGTAAATGCAGTAGCCCAATTTAATTTTACGCCAAGCGGCTTAAGCGGAGCCACCCTTACCAATCCTACTTCCATCCAATTTGGGCCCGACGGCCGTTTGTATGTGTCCCAGCAAAATGGTCTCATCAAGGTGTTCACCATTGTCAGGAACGCTCCCAACAAATATGCGGTTACGGCAACCGAAACCATAAGCATCATCAATCAAATTCCCAATCATAACGATAACGGGGCGTTGAATACTTCCGTGACCACACGTCAGGTCACCGGAATTTTAGTGGCCGGAACGGCTGCGCAGCCGATCATCTACGTTACCTCCAGCGATCCCCGCATTGGCGGCGGCTCCAGTGGGGCGGATGTAAACCTGGACACCAACTCCGGAATTCTCTCCATGCTTACCTGGAACGGCAGCGCCTGGGTGAAAATAGACCTGGTTCGGGGCCTGCCGCGGTCGGAAGAAAACCATTCCCCCAACGGCATGCAGCTTAACCCGCAAACCAATACGCTTTACATGGCCATTGGCGGCATCACCAATGCCGGGGCACCCTCCAACAATTTTGGCTTTACCTGCGAGTATGCGCTTTCTGCGGCCATCTTATCAATTGATTTAGACGTTATCAATGCCATGCCCACGCAAGGCAGCGGCAATACCGCCTATAAATACGACCTGCCTACGGTTGATGATCCCACCCGATCCAATAGCTCGGGCAGCATTGATGTGGGCGATCCCTTTGGCGGCAACGACGGGTTAAACCAGGCCAAAATTGTGCCCAACGGTCCGGTAAAAATCTTTTCGCCCGGTTACCGCAATGCCTATGATCTGGTGATCACAAAAACTCCCGGTAAGGCCGGCAGGATCTACACCATTGATAACGGGGCCAACCCCGGCTGGGGCGGTTATCCCGAGAACGAAGGCGGAGGCAATGTTACCAACAATTATGTAGATGGAGAACCCGGATCCACGGGGCCTGGAGTAAACGAAGCCCAGGTAAACAATCTGGATGGATTGCACTATATCGGAACCCTGGGCAACTATTTTCCGGGCAGTTATTATGGGGGCCACCCCAATCCCATACGGGCCAATCCCTCGGGGGCCGGTCTTTATACCCGTTCGGGATCCACCGGTGTTTTCCGCACCTCCACCACGGGTGCAAATCCCCTGCCCGCCGATTGGCCTCCGGTTCCCAGCGCCAACCCGGTTGAAGGAAACTTTCAAATGCCGGGGACCAGTGCTGCCGGTACCCTGCTGACGTTCACCAGCTCCACCAATGGGTTGACGGAATACACGGCATCCAATTTCAACGGCGCGTTAAAGGGCAACTTGCTGGCCGCCGGCTACAATGGCAGCATATACAGAATTATATTGACGCCGGATGGCGCAGGTGTATTGAATGCCAAATCTTCCAACCAGGTGAACGCAGAACCTGCCTTTGCCAGTGGTTTTGGCGCCACCCCCCTGGATGTTATTGCCCAGGGCGACAACGACGTTTTCCCCGGAACGGTATGGGCCGCTACCTATGGTGCCAACGCCATTACCATTTTTGAGCCCAGCGACATGGTCAACTGCTCCGGTTTGTATAACAACCAGGACGATGATAAGGACGGGTATACCAATGCAGATGAAATTGACAACGGAACCGATCCTTGTTCTGCAGCCAGCAGACCCAATGATTTTGACACGATTTTATTTCGGATTTAAATGACCCTGATGACGACAACGACGG
>JAEVYV010000216.1 GCA_023392575.1 Bacteroidota bacterium
GCCCAGCATATAATAAAGCGTATCGGTAAAATATCCTTCCGGATCGGTGTCATCCATAAGCAGATCCGCATAGCCATCGTTGTTGATATCGGCTACCCGTATATTATACGGCCTGATCTTTGCCTGCCGAAAGGCCGGAACATCAATAGAGGAAGAGAAATTTTTGCCGCCGGTATTTAATTTAAGGATCAGACTATCGGAACCGGGTTCGTTATCGAAAGAAGGGTAGAGCAGCAGCAGGTCTTCCTTGCCGTCTTTGTCGAAATCATAAAAGGCCGGCCGGGCTGTGGTGTTGGTGGGTATATATTCGGGAATAAAATTCCCTTCCGCAGTTTGGTAAAAAATAACCAGCCAGGGAAACGAACTGCTTACAGCAACATCCGGCAGCCCGTCGCCATTTTTATCGGTAACGAAAATCTCTTTGGATGTATCCAGCACGGAGGGGAAAGATTTTTTGGGTAAAAAACTCCCATCGCCCTTTCCAAGGAACACATGCAGGGATATGGTATTGCCCGACCCACTGGTGGTGCTGATGATATCGGTTTTGCCGTCCTGGTTGATGTCCACACATTTTACCGCCCTGCCGTGCACGCCGGTTGGCACGTAAATGCCTTCCTGGAACTTGCCTCCGCCCTTCCCAAAAAAGATTTTAAATCCATTGGCCCAATAGCTGGAAATGACCATATCGGGAATGCCATCGCCGTTCAGGTCGGCAATGTCGCTGAGGTAGTAGTTTTCTTCCTTGTCCAGCGTTTGTTCGGTTTGGAGTTGCCCTTTGCCTTTGCCGGTTAACAATCCCATTTTCAGCTGGTCGGCCGAGTACAAAGTAGTAACATCCGGCACTCCCTCGCCGGTTATGTCTTTGGTGTGAAACAAATGAACTGCTTCTTTTACCGGATAGGCTTTAAAATTGGTGAAGCCTTTCCATTGGGCCTTTAAATGAGAAAACAGAAGACAAGAGGCGACAAGTAAAAATTGCTTCATGGTTTTTGAGGGAGTTTGATGCATTGAGGTGGCGAATTCTTAAAGCGCTGCATGGGCTGCCGTCTTTGTACCCGGTTTTAAAATTTCATTATCTTTTTAAGCTGCGAAAACGGAGGAGGTGCCAACTGTCAGAAACACAGCTTGAATTGAGAAGGGGCAAGGGTTTTCAATGGCTTTGCCGGGGCGAAACGTCTGCTCCGCATGGCGGAATAGCTGTAGCTTTGTGACAGCTCTTGTTTTTATTCATTTTAAACTTTGCTATATGAACTACGTACAACGCCTGGAACACTGGGGCGACCGTCATCATCCCAAATGGCTGGATCTTTTACGTATAGCACTGGGCATTTTTCTTTGCCTCAGAGGAGTGGAGTTTGGAACCAATATGGGTATGGTTATGAGCCTGATGTCCGGCAGTATGCCCTTTAGTTCTTTTGTCATGGTCCTGATCGGGCACTATATTGTGTTTGCTCACATCATGGGTGGCTTTTTCCTGGCCCTGGGGCTGCTCACCCGGGTGGCCTGCCTGATCCAGATCCCGATTTTACTGGGCGCCATTATTTTCGTTCATGGCTCAAGCGATATGATGCGGCCTTTTTCCGAAGTGTTTCTTTCCGTCCTTGTGTTGATTCTGCTTGTTTATTTTTTGATCATTGGAAGCGGGCCTTGGTCATTGGACGAGGTAATCGACAAGAATACAAAAAAATAAACGTCTTTAGTACTTCCCAATCTATTGCTTGAGTGGCTTGCCTACGGGTATGGAACAATCATGCCCCGGCTGGCCGTGGGCCGGATTCAAACGAACAAGGTTGCCGCTGCTGTCTGTCTCCAGCGGAATTTGGGAGGACTCCTGATTTATAGTTGGAGTGGCGGGCAAAGGCGTCGCAGGTTTAGTTGTAGCTATAGTGGTACCGGCAGGACTGTTCAGCGGAGCACCAACAGCTATGTCGCAGCGATGGCCCGGCTTTCCATGCTCGGGATTTAGTTTGGGTGAAGTGGTAGCGGCAGATGCGGCTTCAAAAGACGTATCCGGCATAGTAGGATTCACGGTCTGACTGGCCGGTGCAGCAGAACTATATTTGGCCAATTCGGCTGCCGCATCGGCTGAACTGACGGACGGAGAGGGAAGAGGGGCTCCATCAGGCAGATCGCACCGGTGCCCGGGCTCGCCGTGTTTGGGGTTGTATTGTAAGGTTCCGGGGTTGCTGTTGAAAATAACGGAAGGCTGGGGGTGATAGTTTTCAGTGCTGCTTTGTTGTTCGTTGCTGCAGGCAACCAGTACAAGTACTGCCACCACAAGAAAGCCTGGTTTTTGCGAAGCCATTTTCATTAAAAGAATTTATCTAATATACTCATTTAATAACACAATCTTATGGGTTGCCTTTTCCGTTAATAAGGTCTTCATATCCATTCGCTGCCTTGTAAACAATACAGTTGCCCGGTTGGTGGCTGAATACAAACACCAACTTTTACAAAACAAGGGCTTGTCAGCTTTTAAGCACTTTATACAAAACGATCATAAAGCAAACCACCAGTAACAGAACAAAATCAACAACTTCTTTGCGTGAGAGCTTGGGTTTGGGGAAAAGCGTCGGCAATAGAATTTTTCTTAAGAAATTCATAGGGTAATCGTTTGTTGGATTTACGGTGCAGCAAGATAAGGCCTCCCGCCCATATTTACAAACAATGCGACTTGGTTTTAGCTCGTGCTTTTACTTTGCTCCTGCATTTCCGTTACCCATTTATCGCGGTCATCGGGACTGAACTTCCACGGGGCGAAATTATTTTCAATATTGCTGTACATGCCGTTCCACTCGCCGGGCTGGTTGCTTTCTTCCAGTGCCAGGTAGCGCTTTAATTGATTGATGATGCTTAAAGGGTTGATCAGCACGGGGCAGGCTTGCACGCAGGCCTGGCAACTGGTGCAGGCCCATAGTTCTTCTGTGGTGATGTAGTCATGCAACAGGCTTTTGTTGTCCTCTGTAAACGCCCCGTTTTTATCCCTGTTGGTGCCTACTTCCTCCATCCGGTCCCTTGTGTCCATCATGATCTTGCGGGGAGAAAGTTTTTTGCCGGTTTGGTTGGCCGGGCAGGCTTCGGTACAACGGCCACACTCGGTGCAGGTGTACGCATCCAGTAAATTTTTCCAGCTCAAATCAAACACATCCCTTGCTCCAAATTTTTTATGCTCTTCCTGTGCTGCCTCGGCAGGAATGGTTTCCGGCTGCATGGCATACAGCACTTCACGCTGTATCTCGGGCATGTTTTGCATTTTACCCTGCGGGGAAAGCCGGGCATAATAGGTATTGGGGAAGGCGAGAATGATGTGCAGGTGCTTGGAATAAGGCAGGTAGTTCAGGAAAACAAAAATGCCAGCAATGTGCAGCCACCAGGCCGTACGTTCAATGCCCACTAAAGAGCCGGTGCTGAAGTTTTCAAAAAGAGGCGTGATAAACCCCGAAACCCAAAACTGGGTCGTTTGTACTTCGCCATAATGACCGTAGCCTTTTATCTGCAGGGCCTTGTCTGCCGCGTTCATGGTCAGGAACAGGGCCATTAACACAATTTCAAAAGTCAGGATGTAATTGGCGTCGCTTCGGGGCCAGCCGTTGAGTTCCGACATATTCAGGCGGCGTACCCTTACCCAATTCCTTCTCAGCAAAAACACAACGCAGGATGCCAAAACCAGAAAAGCCAGTACCTCAAAAAAGTTGATCACAAAAGAATAAAAACTGCCTAGGTAGGGAGCAAACAGGCGGTGCGTACCCAAGAGGCCATCCAGGATGATCTCCAGAATTTCGATATTGATGATGACAAAACCGGCATAAACGGCAAAGTGCAACAGGGCCACCAGTGGCTTGTCAAACATGCGTTTTTGCCCAAAGGCCATGAGCAGCACGTTTTTCCAGCGTTCGGGATGCGGCTCAAACTGCTCATCACGGCCGAGTTTTATGTTTTTGCGAATGAACTTTGCCTTTCGTACAAAAAGTCCTATAGCCACTGCCGCTAAAAGGATAAATAAAATTTGTTGGGCCAACTGCATATACATTTGCTAATTTAAGCGCTGTAAAAATAGGAGCTAAAAATGGAAACCGCACAAAACAGGAATTGTGTTTTAAACAAAGAGGTCATTCACAGAAAAATGAAACGTATGGCCCTGCAGGTGGCTGAGCAAAACAGCGGCGAAAAAGAACTGATTATTGCCGGCATTTCAGGCAATGGAACAATTGTCGCCAAGTGCCTGATGGACGACCTGGATAAGCTGGGAAATTTTAGAACGACGTTTTTAAAAATACAACTGAACAAAAAAAATCCGGTGCAGGTTTCTTTGGAACCCCAAACCGACCTGACCGACAAAGTGGTGGTGGTTGTGGATGATGTGGCCAACACGGGCAAAACCATGTTGTATGCGTTAAAACCTTTTCTGGAAGCCAGTCCCAAAAAAATTCAAACCCTGGTTTTGGTGGAAAGAAGTCACAAACTCTTTCCCGTTCAAACCGATTACACGGGTTTGTCCATTGCCACTACGTTGCAGGAGCACATTTCGGTGGAAACGGAAGGAGAGGAGATAATGGGGGCATGGTTGTATTGAGGCGGGCTGATTGGTTGAATAAGTTGAATGGCTAGTTAAGTAAACTTTTTGTAGACAAAGCAATTGCTTATGAGCAGCTAGAAAAGAAGCCAGTGCCCTTTTAGCCTTCCATTGGATAACTCCAAAGCCGGGGCCGGAATTTTTAAAACATTCAAAACCGAAAAGGCTGTCCGCAGAAATTTGCTGTTGGTTTTGATTTTGGTGAGGTCAATGTCCGGCGACAGATACCATTGCCGGTAACGTTTAATGTCCCTTCTGTCAAAAATGATGTTCTCGTTTTTATCCCGGGCCAGATTTTCATAGCCGCCAAACATGCCCTCAGCGCCAAAACCCAGAGCCACATTGAGCCAGGCCGGCCACCCGTTTTGAAACAAAGAGTTTATGTTGCCGCTCAACCAATAGGTTTGGGCGTTGTAATCCTTCAAAAACCGTTCGGGCAAGGTGCGGCCAAACAGGTTGTCGGCTCTTTGTTCCAAAGAATTAGGAGCATACCGGTTGCGGTGCGAGGAAAACTTGATGCTGACCTTTTGTTCCTTCCATCCCAGTTGTTGCGCTGCAAACAGTCCGGCCCCAAAAACATCGGCCGCGGCATCGGGCCAGCTCCAGCCCCATTCGGCCGAGCGGCCATCGAGGTATTCAATGGACAACAGGTAAAGCAAGCTGGTTCCGGAGCCCAACAGCACTGAATTTTTCTCGTTTACCCCAGCCCATTGCCATAAAGCGGCATTCATCCGGCTGGTATGATAGCCCGTCCAGGCATGGCCGATCTTGTCCATCTGCAGCCACTCGCCACTGTCGTTAAATGTGTGAAACGCAGAACGCGGATAGCCTTTGTACCAGGCTTCATTTAAAAAAACAAAAGAGCCGCCATAAACCGCGGCCGACCCGGCACCCACCAGCCATTTTCGGTTGTTGTTTTTCCGGAGCACTTCGGTAGCGGGAACAGAAATTGCAGTTACGGTAGTATCCAGGGGAATACGATCCTGCGCCCGACCGCAAAAGCAGGTTACAATCAATACAGATAACAACCATTTTCTCACCGTTCAAATGTACGTACACTTAACTTCGCACAGATTGCAAAATAAAATAACTTCAACGTTAGATGACAGTTGGTTGATGATGGATAATAGCAGCGCATTAACCAACTAATTAAAACTTAAAACCTATAACCTAAAACTTATAACTCGCATGAATGCAGCAATTCAACAAAACGTAGATACATGGCTCAATGGTTCTTTTGATGAAGAAGTAAAAGCCCGGATCCGGGAGCTGCAGCAAACGAATCCCGAGGAATTGGCTGATGCGTTTTACCGCAACCTGGAATTTGGTACGGGCGGGCTGCGCGGGCTGATGGGTGTGGGCACCAACCGCATGAACAAATACACGGTTGGCATGGCCACCCAGGGGTATGCCAATTATTTAAAACTAAGTTTTCCCAACGAAGAAGTAAAAGTGGCCATTGCCCACGACAGCCGCAACAACAGCCGCTTCTTTGCCGAAACCGCCGCCCATGTTTTTGCCGCCAACGGCATCCGGGTTTTTTTGTTTGACGACATGCGGCCCACGCCGGAGCTTTCCTTTGCCATCCGCTATTTAAAATGCCAGGGCGGACTGGTGTGCACGGCATCGCACAATCCCAAAGAATACAACGGCTACAAAGCTTATTGGACCGACGGCGGCCAACTGGTGCCGCCGCATGATAAAAACGTTATTGCCGAAGTGGAAAAAATTCACGACGTAACGGATGTGAAGTGGGGTGGGGGAGAAACCAACATCTCCATCATCGGCAAGGAAGTGGACGAAGCTTACATAAAAATGGTAAAAGGATTAAGCGTCTATCCGGAGGTCATCCAGCAGCAAAAAGATTTAAAAATTGTTTATACACCCATTCATGGAACGGGCATTAAACTAGTGCCCGATGTGTTGAAAACATTTGGCTTTGAAAACGTGCACATCGTGCAGGAACAGGCTACTCCGGACGGCAATTTTCCAACCGTGGTGTATCCCAATCCCGAGGAAAGTGAAGCCATGAGCATAGGCCTGAAGCAAGCCGAAGCCATCGACGCCGATATCTTATTGGGGACGGACCCGGATGCGGACCGGGTAGGGATTGGCGTTAAAAACAACCACGGCAAATGGGTGCTCATGAATGGCAACCAAACCGCCGTGCTGGCGTTTAATTATATGATGGAAAGCCGGCGGGAAAAAGGCATTGCCCAACCCAACGACATGGTGGTCAAAACCATTGTGACCACCGACATGATTGACCTGATGGCGGCCGGTTATGGTGTGAAGTGTTATAATGTGCTTACCGGGTTTAAGTGGATAGCCGAACTCATCAAAGAAAAAGAAGGAACAGAAAATTATGTGATTGGGGGCGAAGAAAGCTATGGCCTGATGATCGGTTCGCAGATCAGGGACAAGGACGCCGTTTCGGCTGTGGCGCTTTTGTGTGAAATGGCCGCCTATGAAAAAAACAAAGGCAGAAGCCTGTACGAAAAGCTGCTCGACCTGTACCTGCAGTACGGCTACTACCAGGAAGATCTGATTTCCATTACCAAAAAAGGAATGAACGGGCAACAGGAAATTGCCGACATGATGGAGCAGTTTCGAAGCCATCCTCCCCAAACCCTGGCCGGAAGCAAGGTGGTTGAGCTGCTGGATTATCAAAAGCAAGTCAAAACCAATCTGCAGACAGGAGCGACGGCCGCCATTCACCTGCCCAAGTCAAACGTGCTGCAATTTATTCTGGAAGACGGCAGCAAGGTGAGTGCCCGCCCTTCCGGCACCGAACCCAAGATCAAATTCTATTTTAGTGTACATACCAAACTGGAAGCGATTAACAAGTTTGAAGCCGCCCAGCAAAAAGCAAAAGAAAAAATCAAAACCATTATTAAGGATATGAACTTATAGTTGTCGGAAGTTTTATAGGGCGAGTTGACATAGCAGGTGACAAGCGGCACCGTTGCCACGGATCAAACCCGAAACGATCTTGGGGCAACAGAAGATCCGCTGTAAAATAAAAAAGTGCTCTGACGGGAGCACTTCCTCTTTTAGGCGGATGGACTTAATATTTTTAGCAGATGAGTTCTGTATGGTTTTGTGGAACAAAGAAAGGATGAAATTTTCAAGTGGGCAAACGGCAATCGGTGAAACACTTGTTTTGGACGATGGCTAAACTTAAATCTTTAGTTTAACTCTTCGGCGGGGAAAAAGCTTGGGAACCCGTTGCTGGTAAGCCTTGTAGCTTTCGCCAAATTCTGCTACCAGCTTTTTTTCTTCCAGCTTGATGCCGATCAATGTATAGATCGTGATCACACTGTTGGCAATAAGTAAAGACCAAAAAGGCCTGAGCAAAAACAATCCCCAAATAAACGCAAAGGTTCCCAGATAAAGCGGGTGGCGCACATAGCGGTGTACTCCGGTAATCTGCAAACGAATGCCCGCCACCTGTTCCTCCATCAGGCTTCGCAGTCCGCTCAGGTTCATAAAATATTTTTTAATGCACACCAGCATCAAAGCCAGCCCAGGCAGGGCCAGCGCCAGGCCAGTGATCAGGGTGAAAATATTTTCATTATACAGCAGTCTGGTGGGAAGGATGATCTGGTAATAAAGCACCACCACCAAAAAGAAAAAAGAAAACAACGTATAAAACAGGCGGTAATATTTATAGCTCTCACCCGATATTTTCTGCAGCCAATCTTTTACGCTTGTGCTGGCCATTACGCTGTGCAATACACAATAGCCAATCCACAACAACGCCAGAAGAAAATGATTCAGGAGCATTTATAAAACTACAGCAGTTTTATGGAAACACCTGCCCATAAAATTATCTTTGCGCCATGAGAAAATTTGAAGACACGTACCGCCACAAGGGAC
>JAEVYV010000256.1 GCA_023392575.1 Bacteroidota bacterium
CCCCCCCCCCCCCACCCCCCCCCCCCGCCTTTTGGAGAATGAATTCAATGTCTTCCTGAAAGCCCATGTTTAGCATTTCATCGGCCTCATCCAGAACAACATATTTTATTTTTTCCAGGTTGATGGCCTTACGCTCAATCAGGTCGATTAAACGACCAGGGGTGGCTACCACGATTTGAACACCCCTGCGGATGTCGCGGATTTGCATGGAAATAGAAGATCCGCCATAAACGGCCACCACATGCACGCCAGTCGAATGCTTTTTGAACAGCTCCAGTTCGTTTACAATTTGCAGACACAACTCCCGGGTGGGACAAATAATCAGCGCCTGGGGATATTTTTCTTTTATATCTATTAATTGCAGCAAAGGCAAACCGAACGCGGCTGTTTTACCCGTACCGGTCTGCGCCAGCCCAATCAGATCTTTGGTGCCGGATAAAAGAACCGGAATAGCTTTTTCCTGAATGGGGGTTGGCTGGGTAAAACCTAGTTCATCTACAGCTTTTAATAACTTTTCCTGTAGGCCTAACTCTTCAAACGTACTCATATAAAAATTTGGGCAAAGGTAAAAAACGGATGGCACAGATGCGTGGGGGATTTCGCAGGCATGCCGGCTACCTTATTTCTGCCGATAGATTAGACCCTCCGGGCTATGAGATATTGTTAAAACAACGACCCGGCTGATCTGCAAAATCAGTTGATGATAAAAAATAAGCCATCCGCCAAAGGCGGACGGCTCCTAACGATTGCTTGCCATTATAAAAATCTTGATCAACTACAGTTATGACTGGCAAGAACTGTTTCTTAGTGTTTGGTAGTGTCACCAGCAGCATGAGTTGTGTCGCCGGTCATAGTGTGTGTCGAATCAGTTGTGTGCATCGTTGAGTCTGTAGCTGGTACAGTGGTTGTAGTTGTAGTAGAGTCTGTAGCAGTGGTGCTTTCAGTGTTGCTGTTACAAGCTACTAATGAACCAGCGATTGCAATAATTCCAAGGATCTTTTTCATGTGATTAAACTTTATTTGTTGGTTATGAAATGACTGTTGTTTGAGATTTTTTTGCTTCAATAGATGAGTCGTCTTCTTCAACTCCTCCTGATTTACTTTTTATCGAATTCACCTTATTTCCCATTTCCGCTCTGACTGCTGTAAGCTGCCAAAGACCCCGGAATTAACGTGCACACCAAAACTTTCTTCCAATGCAAAAGATTATTTCTTAGTAGAATCGATTGCTTCTTTTTTAGCCTGCGTAGTGGAATCGATTGCTTCCTTTCTGGCACGACTTGCTGAGTCCATGACATTTGTTGTAGAATCAACTGCATTCTTCTTTTCTTTAGCAACCGAGTCTAAGGAATCTTTCGTGTGTGCTGCCGTATTAGCGCTGTTATTGCAAGCGGCTAATGTTGCTGCTACGGTTAAAACAATGAAGATCTTTTTCATTTTTTCTGGTTTTAATGGTTAGGGGTATCTGTTTTGTGAACCAAATCCTTTTGTTCCAGCTTGTTTTCCACCCGTTCCTTGATCTCCCTAGCCCTTCCCTTGGTAGAGTCCCAAACCCGGTCAGCCGAGGAATCAAACTTTTTGCCTATCGAATCAAGCTTATTTTGTGTAGATGACCCGCTGTTGTTGCAGGCCGTCAGGGCACAAACCATCAGAAAAAATAATCCTAGCTTTTTCATATCCTTTGCCTGATAAAGTGATTAATACCCGTATTTGAAAAAAGTAACCCGGCTTTTTAAAATATTTTTTTTAACACCTGAATGGGTTACTATTTTTAGATTTTCGTATTAAACAAGGAACAAGTTGAAAGCTGAGAATACCGAAAAATCATTGCTTCAGGGACTGGCCAGGAACGACAAGCGGGCTGTGGAGAGCATTTATAAGGAAAATTACAACATTGTTCAGGCCCTGGTGATCAATAACAATGGTACGGCGGAGGATGCAAAAGATATTTTTCAGGAAGCAATGATTGTGCTGTTTGAGAAGGTTCAGTCGGGGGATTTCGAGCTTCATTGCCAAATCAAAACCTTTATTTATTCTGTTTGCCGGCGGCTTTGGCTGAAAAAACTGATGTACCAGAACCGTTTCAGCTTGTCGGAAGGACACGAGAATATTGTGAGTGTTGACGATGAAATGGAAGAACACGAACGGCGCAACACCGAATTTAGCATGATGGAAAAGGCCATGAGCGGTTTGGGTGAACCTTGCAAAAGCTTACTGGAGGCTTTTTACTTACAAAAAAAATCGATGCAGGAAATAGCCACAAGCTTTGGCTACACCAATGCCGAAAACGCCAAAAACCAGAAGTACAAATGCCTGGTGCGATTAAAAAAACTATTCTTTTCGCAATATAAAAACGAATCGCTTTGATAGAAGATATTAAAATACTGGAAGCTGTCGAACGATACATTACCGGCGCCATGACCCCCGACGAAAGGGTTTATTTTGAAGGGCTGCGCAAAAGCAATCCCGAAATTGACCAACTGGTAGTGGAGCATACCTTTTTTCTGCAGCAAATGAACCGCTTCGATGAAGCCCGAAAATTTAAAAACACCCTTAACGAAACACATGTTCATTTGGCAGAAAAAGGACTGATCAAATCACCAAGGCTGAAAGGAAGGGCCCGGGTGGTTTATCTGTACAACCGCTACAAACGGGTAGCCGCTATTGCCGCTTCCATTGCCGGCATTACGGCATTAACCATGAGTGCTCTTGTGTGGTCGGTTTCTCCCGGAAAACCAGGCAAAGAAGTGCAGGAGTTAAGAAGGGAGCTCAACCAAAGTATTTCCAAACTGGAAAATAAAAACAAGGAGCTCAATCAGAAGATTGAACACGTGAAGGACCAGGCCCAGGTTACCGCCCCCACGCCTTCAATTGAATACAAAAGCGGCGGCACCGGTTTTTTAATTGACAGCAAAGGATATATTGTCACCAACCACCATGTGGTGGAAGGCGCCCGGCATGTTGCCGTTCAGGACAATAACGGCAACGACCTGAGTGCAAAAATCGTGTTTAGTGATGCACAAAAAGATATAGCCATTTTAAAGATCACGGACAAAAGGTACAAGTCGCCGGGAACGATCCCCTATTCCATAAAGCGTTCGGGCGGACATCTTGCCGAGCCCATTTATACCTTGGGCTACCCACGCAACGATATTGTGTATGGAGAAGGCTACCTGGCGGCCAAAACCGGTTACAACGGCGATACCCTGAGTTGCCAGATCACTGTTCCAGCCAACAGAGGAAATAGCGGCAGCCCTATTTTAAACCGCAATGGCGAAATCATCGGCATATTGAGTGCCAAACAAAACACCGTGGAAGGCGCTGTGTTTGCCATCCACTCAAAATACATCATTAATGCCCTCAACGAATTGCAAAAAGATACGGCTTACCGCAATGTGAAAGCCCCGTCTTCCTCCAATTTAAAAGGGGCGGAAAGAACAAAACAGGTGGAAAAAGTTGCCGACTATGTGTTTATGGTAAAAGTGGACTAGCGTTTTAAACCAACGCCGACCCCGGTAAAAATGTAAAAAGCACTCAGCAGAACTGAGTGCTTTTTGGTTATTGGTTGGCGACAAGCCCGAACGTCTATTTGTTGTTCCAAAGACTGGCGGGATAGGCTCCTTTCTGCACCAGCTCGTTTAAATTTCTTTCTACAATGGGAGCGTCTTCCTTATAGGTCACTCCAAACCATTGAGACGAAGTCGGAATCACCTTAATCACGCCAAGACCTTTTTTAATGAACTGGTCTGCGGAAAACGGAATCAGGTATTCGGACTTCAGATTGGTGATATTCTCATCCAAGAAAGTTTTAAATCCTTTCTCCAAAAATGAAAAGATGGAAGGGTGAAAACACCAGAAGTTCATGGACGCTTTGGCGTCTTCGGGCAAAACCATTTTGCTGCCATCGGGCTCTTCGGAAACAATCTTTCCGTTCTCCCGGTAAATTTTCAATCTTTCGTTAATGGCCACAAGGTTATGGTGCTCATCTATCTGGCAAACGCCGCGGCTTACCGAGCCATACTCAGAAAGCGTATTTGCCAATTCGTACCCAATAATGGCGTACTGGTCTTCCCGGCAATCATGCTGCAGAAAGTGAGCGGCTTTTTGAAAAGAATCGCTTCCGTAAAAATCATCCGCATTTATCACTGCAAAGGGCTCATTCACCGCTTCTTTAGCGCACATGATGGCGTGGGACGTGCCCCAGGGTTTGGTTCTTCCGGCTGGGATTTCCCGGCCCTCCATAAACTTACTCATCTCCTGATAGACATATTGGGTCTCAATGCGGCCCTTTAATTTGGGTTCAAAAATTTCCTTGAAATCTGCGGCAAAGTCTTCCCGGATAATAAAAACCACTTTTTGAAAACCTGCTTTTATGGCGTCGTAAATAGAGTAGTCCATGATGGTTTCACCGCCGGGCCCGAATTGCTGAATCTGCTTCATACTACCATAACGGGATGCCATTCCTGCGGCCATGATCACTAATGTTGGTTTCATATAATTCCTTTTATTCGGCCCCGAAAATAAATTAGAATTTTGGCAATCAATGGAGAATATTATTAGGATTGAAAACTGCCGCATCGATTCGGTGGGTCTGCCGCACAGCCCGCAAATCCAAGCCGATGTTCTGCGCCTCGATCTGATTCATCCTGTGGTGTCGGGCAACAAATGGTTTAAACTAAAAGAATACCTTACCGAGGCGCAGCAACTGAATAAAACCACGTTGGCAACCTTTGGGGGAGCGTTTTCAAATCATATTGTAGCCACAGCCGCTGCCGCCCAATTACACGGGCTGAAAAGCATGGGCATCATCCGGGGCGAAAAACCAGGTTTCCTATCCCACACGCTCCAACAAGCATCGGCCTTAGGCATGCAGTTGTTTTTTGTTTCCAGGGAAGCGTACCGAAAAAAGATGTTACCGGAAGAATGCCTGCAGGTTTGCGACAGCAGCAAACTCTATGTCATCAACGAAGGCGGATACGGTCAGCGAGGAATGCGGGGAGCCGCCGCCATTTTAAAAAGCTTCCCCACCGCGACGTATTCACATATAGCTGCAGCCACCGGCACGGGCACCATGCTGGCCGGACTGGTGGCCGCATCCGCACCCCACCAAAGCGTCGTGGGCGTCAGCGTGCTGAAAAACAATTTTTCTGTCGAACACGAAATCAAAGCCCTCTTGCCTGAAGAAGATTCCAGGGCTTTTCAACTGCATTTTGGGTATCATTTTGGTGGTTATGCCAAACACACGCCGGAATTATTTCGGTTTATGAATGCGTGGTATGCGCAAACCGGTATTCCTTCCGATTTTGTGTACACCGGCAAGTTGTTTTTTGCTGTTTCCGATCTGGCTTCCCGATCCTATTTCCCTCAGGGCAGTAAAATTTTGATCATTCACAGCGGCGGGCTTCAGGGCAACCTTTCCCTGGCGAAGGGAACGTTAATATTTTGAGCTGGAAAGCGCCGGGCAATTATATTTGTGTTCTTTCGTTCAAAGCACCGGCAAAACAATGATATGAAGCGTTTGTGTTTTCTTTTTTCCTTAGCTCTGATTTTCACCGGACAGGAGGTATTTGCGCAGGACACCCTACCCAATTTTTCTGTCCGAAATATTGGCAACAAGCGGGTGATCGTTGGTTGGGTCAACAACTACCCCGTTACAAAACAAATCAGCATTCAGCGCTCGTTCGACAGCCTGAAAAACTACAAAACCATTGTCAGCGTAACCGATCCTTCGGCCATTCAAAATGGCTTTGCCGACACCAAGGCACCCAGCAGCAATATGTTTTACCGCCTGTTTGTTAACCTGGATAAGGGGGAGTTCTTCTTTACCCAGCCGAAGCGGCCCACCCAAGACACCAGCGTGGGCAAAACGGTGGAGAACCCCGTCGCCAAAAAACCAGAAACAAACATCGTTGCCGGCGCAAACAAGCCCGTTGTAAAAAAGCCGGATTTCGTTCCCTCCTTTTATGTGTATACCAACAAAGACGGATATGTATTCATCAACCTGCCGGATGCCGACCGGAAAAAATACCACATCAAGTTTTTTGAAGAAGACGACAACCTCCTGTTTGAACTAAAGCATATTAAAGAAACCGCACTAACACTGGACAAAACAAACTTTATCCATTCCGGCTGGTTCAAATTTGAGCTTTACAACGAGGATCACCTGGTTGAAAAAAATAAATTCTATTTACCAAAGGATTTTTAGTGCAGCCTTGCAGGCGAAATGGTTACGTTGAAAACCTTTTCAAAATTTCTTTTTAGCCTTTCTTTGACTTCGTTTACATCCACCTCCCGCCCCAGCTCGGTTTTCATGGAGGCCACCTTTTTATTTTGAATGCCGCAGGGCACAATGTGATTAAAATAATCCAGATCGGTATTTACGTTTAAGGCAAAGCCGTGCATGGTGACCCAGCGGCTGCACCGCACCCCCATGGCGCAGATCTTTCGTTCTTTTCCCTTTACCAGCGCATCAATCCACACGCCGGTTTCTCCGGCCGATCTTCCGCCCTCTATGCCATATTCCGCCAATGTGAGGATGATCACTTCCTCCAATTCTCTTAAATATCTTCCAATGTCGGTATAAAACTTCTCCAGATCCAAAATGGGATAGCCCACAATTTGCTGCGGGCCATGAAACGTAATGTCGCCGCCCCTGTTGGTATGAAAAAACTGGATCCCTCTTTGAACCATTTCGTCCTCATTGATCAAAATATGCTCTGGTTTGCCACTTTTTCCAAGGGTGTAAACTGGCGGGTGCTCCACAAACAAAAGGTAGTTTGTGGTTTGGGGGCCGTCGCTGGCTATTTCTCCGGGGCCCTCCCCTTTTTCGGTGTTGTGCACCAGCGCCTTTGCTTTTACATTTTCCTGCAGCAACACCTCCTGGTAATCCCATGCGGTTTTGTAATCCATGGTCCCCAAATCCCTGAATTCCACCTTTTGTCTTTCCATGAATGCAAAAATACCAACTTTAGTCCCTTTATTTTTGCAGCTTATGAGCAACGAGGAATTGAACTCTGTAAACGAAGAGCAGGCGGAAGGCAACGATGAACTGTACCAGCGTTTTACCTTCACCATCGACAAGGGACAGGAACCCTATCGCATCGATAAGTTCCTGATGAACCGGATTGAGGGGGCTACACGCAATAAGCTGCAACAGGCCATCAACTCCGGACTGGTGTTGGTAAACAACAAAGAAGTAAAGCAGAATTACAAGATAAAGCCCTACGACCAGATCGTTGTTTATTCCGATCTGTCTCCCGAGTCAACCGAGATCGTTCCCGAAAACCTACCGCTCAACGTTGTTTTTGAAGACGAGGACATCTTGATCATCAATAAACCGGCCGGAATGGTGGTACATCCCGGAAGCGGCAACTACAACGGCACGTTGTTGAATGGCGTAGCCTATTACCTGCAGCAAAAGAATCCCGACATTTCTGAAGCCACGCTGCCCCGCTTTGGCCTGGTGCACCGCATTGATAAAAACACCAGCGGTCTGTTGGTGTTGGCCAAAAACGAAAAATCCATGCGGCATCTGGCCAAACAGTTTTACGACCACACCGTTAAGCGGCAGTATATGGCGCTGGTTTGGGGCGATGTGGAAAACGAAGAAGGCACCATTGTGGCCCATGTAGGCAGACACCTCCGTTTTCGGAAATTATTTGAAGCCTACCCCGAAGGCGATCACGGCAAAGATGCCATTACCCATTACAAGGTGTTGGAGCGGTTTAATTATGTAACGCTGGTGCAGTGTGTGCTGGAAACCGGCCGCACCCACCAAATACGGGTACATATGAAACACATTGGCCACCCCCTGTTCAATGATGATTTTTACGGAGGCGATAAAATTGTAAAAGGCACCATTTTCAGCAAATACAAACAGTTTGTGGACAATTGTTTTGCCATTTGCCCCAGACAGGCCCTGCATGCCAAAACGCTGGGGTTTGTGCACCCAACAACCGGCCAAGAGGTGTTTTTTGACACCGAACTGCCCAATGACATGAAGCAGGTGATTGAAAAATGGAGAGGTTATGTAAAGACGGTGCGTGGGTAATGTTTGGGTTGCCGGCTTTGCTGCTGCTATTGAACTTTTCTTGCGTCGCACTCTTGTACTATAACAATTCTATTCGCCATAATTTCACGCTGCGACCGCCACGATACAGCGGCGTAGCGTCGTTGCTCCGTTGCGGTCGCAGCGTGAAATAAAAAAGTGGAATAGCGAACAAAGCGTACAAGAGTGCGACGCAAGGAAGGATGATAGTAGCAATGCCGCTTAGTTCATATCATTTCTTATTCTTCTTTAAAATCAAACAGCGTAGCGGTGAACAGGCCTGTTTCCCTTTTTCGAAAGAGCACCTTCCAGTTTCCGCTGTAGCGCAATACATTGGGAACCAAAAGATCCTTAAACCGGGTCAGCTCCACCTCCATGTGCACGTTAAAATCATAAAGCGGCGTGTCGTAGCTCATGTCGTAGTTGCGGGCCATGATTTCCATGGTCTTTGCATTAAACCAGGTCGTGATGTTGTCGAACACGACCTTGTTTTTTTCTGAGGAGCTCAAATTTTCTTTCGGCTGAATTTTAAAAACATAACAGTTCTCGCCGTTCACTTCATCCATGTCCACCGAAAAATCATAATACCGCGACATCTCGGGACTGAAAACATCCATCTTATCGCCCAGAAAAGGAATGCCCGGAATCTTTTTCCCCGGATTAAAAAAAAGCATTTTTAATTGCTCCTTGTGTTTGGCAAGGCCACTCTTCCCCTGAACGCTTCTTTCCATTCCGGCTACAATGTTGTTTTCATGGCACACCACCCCGTTGGTAAAAAACAGGCTGGCGTACAATTCGGCGGTATAATAATTCAGCTCTGTGCCATCGTACATATTGCCGGTGGTCTTTTCTTCCAGCACCTCCATGCTGCGACACCCGTCGTTTCGTGTTTGTTTGGTTTTGCTGAAAAGGGACGCTTTGATCTTCCCTTTTTTATCCAGCATCTTGATATCGTTATAAGCAGTAAACCCCAAAATGCGCAGATTGCGGAAGGCTTTGTAAAAACTGGTGTCGTTCTTCATCCGGCGCAAAAGATCCACAATGTTTAAATCATTGCGGATCACCACCTCACTCATCGTGGTCACCTTGCTGAGCGTAAGGACGTCCGAAGAATCAGCTTGGGCAAACGCAGCCGCATTGATCAGGCAAAAAAAAGGTATGATAAACCTTATCATACCTGCAAAGTAAAGATTTGAAAATAGCCGG
The DNA here is from genome assembly GCA_023392575.1 of Bacteroidota bacterium. GTDB lineage: Bacteria > Bacteroidota > Bacteroidia > Chitinophagales > Chitinophagaceae > Flavisolibacter. The sequence goes on from JAEVYV010000256.1 coordinate 9,254, forward strand.
CTATATTTTGCTATTGGCTTTTTGGAAGAACCGGAACAACGATTTTTGATTTTGAATTACTCGGCAACCGCTTCTTTCTTTCCTCTGGCGGTAGTACCGGAGGCTCGGCTACAGGCTTTGGTTTTATGTTGATATTCTTCATTGGATTATCACCTTTCCTTGAACTGGGCAGGTTCCTGGGATTGCCTGCAGCAGAGGTGCGTTTTGGTTGTTTTACACCTTTTGGAAGCACAACCGGATGACGTTTCACCTCTTTCACCTGAGCCTGCAAAAAAAGAGTAAAGCCAAAGGTTGAAAACAAAAGCATGAATATCCGTGTCTTCATTTGTATTTATTTAATGCTTACCAGTACGTTAATCTTTCCTACAGTGTTGTTGTTGTAATTCTGAAGGGCTTTACCAATCACCTGCCCTACCTTTACTTTATCCGGATCGGCTTTCATGGCTACGCCAGGAATGGAAGAAGTAACCAACAAATCGCCGCGTTTAATTTCCCCGTCTTCCAGGCAAACTTTTGTTGGGATCACACCTACCACACCCATGGGCACCATTTGATCGAAATTATCGTTCTCGGCGTTTTTTTCCGTTAACAGTAATCCGGGTTTGGTAGCATACACACCAGCAACCAAAGTTGAGTAGGGAGTTGAACTTTTTTCCACCTTTCTGTCATTGCTTTCTGAAATGGCCAGCACGTCTCCCGGCTCATAAACAGATTTAGCTCCTTCTACATCAAAATACTCCGCCACATCGGCACCACCAACTTGAGTACTACCATTGAAAAAAGCCTTACCGGTATGATCGATACGGGCTACGTTTGCTCCGCCTGCTTTGAAAACAGCAGTATTACCACTGCCGCCTGTTTCCAGTTCGGCCACCAGGGCGTTACCGTTTGCAGCTCCATCTGCATTAGCTATAGCAATGACACCAATACCGCCGTAACCACCATTAATCCCTTTAACGCCTGCATAAGCTCCATCGTTCCTGCCCGCCACGCCGCTGGCAATGTCGCTGTATGTTTGGCCAAACACCCCATCTCCATCCGCATTATTCAAACCATCGACGCCGACACCTTCATAGTAGTTCGCTATTCCCACTATACCGTGCGAATAAGTTCCATAGCCTATGCCCATAACACCATGCCCATAATCTCCGGAATTCATTGCCATTACGGCAGGATTGGGATTGTCAGTGTTGACTACATTGAAGAAGGCCGGCAAACCCAGATCGCTGGTAGCAGAAAGGGCAAAACCGGTTTCAGAATATGCGGCAACGCCGGTTCCTCCCACGGTAAATCCATTAACACCGGTTCCTAGCGTGGAATGCCCGTTAATACCGGTTCCATTTGTTGAAGATCCATAAACTCCACTCCCGGTACCATTATGTTGACCCCAAACACCAAATCCCTTATCCGCACTACCGTAATGAATCCCTTTAACTCCGGCAGAACCGTCAGCAGCGCTAGTAGACAAGATCGTTCCAAGTATGGCTGTGGCTTCTGTACTCTTAGAAGCATTAACACCCGTTATTGTGGTACCCGTACCCTCATTTGTTAAGGAAAATACCGGAGCATCCAAATTAAGTGTTTGTGTATGAGGCAAGGAAAAAGAAAGATCAGGCGAAGGGCTCCAGTTTGTACCATCATATTTCAAAACCTGTCCAGCCGATGGCACAGAACTGCTTAACGCAATCCCCTTAATCTTTGCCACCACCGGATTGGGATAATTTCCGCTCAAATCCCCGGAGGCTATCCCCGAAGGGGGCAATGTTGTAGGGATCACCCCAGCGGCCAGCTTGGCACTGGTCACAGCCCCATCTTCAATTTTGGTGGTGATAATGGCAGCATCCGCAATCTTTGCGGTATTTACCACACCACTGGCTAAAGTGGGGTTAGGAAAGCTGCCGCTTAAGTCCCCACCCGCAGTACCGCTGGGGGCCATTGAACTGGGGATGACCCCCGGAGCCAGCTTGGCAGCGGTTACACTGCCATCCTGTAATTTAGAAGTGCCCACGGCATTATCGGCCAGTTTGCTTTGGTCGATGGCGCTATTTTCAATTTTTGTCGACGTAACAGCCCCGTCCCTGATTTTTTCAGAGCCTACAACATCATTTGCCAAAGTGGGGTTGGGAAAGCTACCTGTCAGGTCTCCGCCAGCTAAACCCGAAGGAGGCAATGTTGAAGGAATGACACCACTTGCCAGCTTGGCGGCCGTTACGCTGCTATCTTTTATTTTAGAAGTACCAACACTGCCATCAGCCAGTTTTGCGGCAACAACTGCTCCATCAGCAATTACCGGGTTGGGGAAGGCTCCGGCAAGATCGCCCCCGGCATTTCCGCTTGGTTGCAACGATGTTGGGATGACCCCGGGCGCTAATTTTTCCGAAGTAATAACCCCATCCAGAATCTTTTCAGTAGTAATGCTATTGTTTTTTATAACCGGAGAAGGATAGGTGCCGGTCAAATCACCGGAAGCAACACCACTGGGAACCGCAGATCCTGCATACAAAGCATACGGCACACTTAGCAATTGCGATGTTCCCAAATCAATAAAATTTCCTCCACCGTTCACATCAATTTCCACCTGTAAAAACTTGGTGCCTGTTGCCCAGTTGATGGTACTAAAAGAGCCGGTTTTGTTTGTAGCATTGGGACTTCCAATGGATGTTGTGAATATCCCAAAAGTATTTGTCTTCAAACTGTGTGACTCCCGGTAAACCACAGCTCCGGTCGGCGTTCCTTCACGGATGGACAACCGAAGGGAAATGTTTTGGTTTGCAATAATGTTGCCGATGGAATTACGGGCAATTCCCTGGTAATTAACTTGCTGCGGCACCTGTGCCTTCAACAGGTTAAACGTGAATGCAAAAGCAGCGAGGAGTAAAGTTTTTTTCATCAGATCCGGATTTTTTTAGTCAATGTTCTAGGAAAGCTTCACTATTTTGTAGGTGCCTGTTTTCTTAAAGGAGCCAGGCACGGGAACCAATTCAATTCTAATAAAATACGTACCGGCAGCAAGGCTGCTCAGGTTGATGCGTTCAATACTGCCAATCCCATAACTCACGGCTTTTCGCATCAACATGCTTTTTCCATTGGCATCAAACACGCCAATATGCAACACTCCCTGCTGTGCCGTTAAAAAATTAATTTCTATATTACCGTAGGTGGGATTGGGTAAAATCTTTACCTCCTCTGCAGAAAACTTCTGGCTCGGGTATTCCAAAAGCTTATCGGGCTGAAGAAATCCGCTGGTGACAATGGTGCTGCCTCTGGCGATACCCATGGTTTCTATAACCGCCATTTCACCAATGCTCCAGTCAATGCTATAATATCCCTGAGCGTAGCTATTACCGGAAACATTTATAACAGAAGATGCAAGTGATTGTGCCTTTACAATGGTACCGGACACCGTAAACAAGAACAGCAGTACGGGTAGTTTCATAGGACAGCGTTTTGGATGAAAACGGACGCTGTAAAACTAAAGATTATCCTATTAAAATATATCAGCGTTATTACTATCCCGTGGATAGAAAACCTACCAAGTATGCTTACCTGAAAAAGGACATTTTGTAATCAACTTTGATGTTTCCCCTGGTAATGTCATCCAGTTTGCGCTTGAGTAATTTGCGTTTCAAAGGAGAGAGATAATCAATAAATAATTTGCCGTCAATATGATCGTATTCGTGCAGAATGATGCGGGCCGTTAACCCGTAAAAGGTTTTGGTGTGCTGCTTAAAATCTTCATCCTGGTATGCCAGGGTCACCCCTTCCGCCCGGTAAACATCTTCCCTGATCTTGGGTATGCTCAAACATCCTTCGTTGTACGCCCAGTCGTCGCCATGTTCCTCCACAATATGCGCATTGATAAACACCTGCTTTATTCCCGGGGCATCGGGGTAATTTTCTTCCTCCCTCTCCTCCTCGTCCATATTGGCGAAAATTTGTGCACTGTCCATTACAAAAAGCCGGATGTCCCTGCCTATTTGGGGAGCCGCCAGCCCTACTCCATTGCTGGCATACATGGTTTCCCACATATCCTCGATTAGTTTATCAAGGTTGGGATAGGTTTCATCGATATCCTGGGATACCTTTCTCAAAATGGGATTTCCGTATGCTACAATAGGAAGAATCATTCTTTATTGAAAATTTAATACTGAATATTTACTATTTGCCGTTTGCAAAATTAAAGCATGCACCAATGCTGGCATTCTGAAATATTAAATCCTAAATGCTTTGCAAGTATTCCTGCAACATGATGGTGGCGGCAATTTCATCGACCATAGCCTTATTTTGGCGCTGCTTTTTCTTAAGCCCCATCTGCAGCATGGCCTGGGAAGCCAGTTTGGACGTGTACCGCTCATCTACCTCTTTGACCGGAATGGCCGGAAACTGCTTTTGAAAAGATGCAATAAACTTCTTTACCAGCGGAGTAGCGTGGGTGTCGGTCTCATCCCAATTGACGGGCATGCCAATGATAACAAGCTCAACCGGTTCTTTGGAAAAATAATCCTTTAAAAAGGTCATCAGCCTGGGGGTTTCCACGGTGCACAGGCCCGTGGCAATAATCTTTAAAGGATCGGTGGCTGCGATGCCGGTTCGTTTGCCACCATAATCTATGGAAAGAATTCTACCCATAACAATCTAACATGCAAAATGTAGAATAGAAGTTGCTGATGAGTTTTTACATTTTGCATTTTTAATTTTAATGAATAAACAAATCAGCAATCACAAACACAGCAAATACTACGCTGGCAATGCCGTTCATGGTCATGAACGCAATATTCACCCGGCGCAGGTCATTGGGTTTAACAAGGGAATGCTGGTAAATTAAACAGCTGCCAAAAACCAAGACGCCAACCCAGTACAGCCATCCAAACCTGCTCAACGTGCCGGCGGCAACCACAGAGATGGCACTTAGCAAATGAAAAAATTCCGATACCCTTAACGCTTTTTCCTTGCCCAGCCAGGTGGGAATGGAATATAATTGCTGCGACTGATCGAACTCCACGTCCTGCAAAGCATAAATAATATCAAAACCGCTGACCCAAAAGATCACGGCCAGGGAAAACAAAACAGGCAGCCAGTGAAACACTCCGGTTACTGCCAGATAAGCGCCAATGGGCGCCAGAGACAATCCCAACCCCAATACCAAATGGCAGAGCGGGGTAAAGCGTTTGGTATAGCTATAGCCTAACAC
>JAEVYV010000364.1 GCA_023392575.1 Bacteroidota bacterium
GTACAACAATGTGAAGGTACGGGTGGAAAAAAGCGACGACTCTTTTTACCATGTGAAATACTATAAATACAGCGCCGGCAGAAGCCTGGCCGACGTTCAGGCCCGGGCCGCCCAAGCCGGTTTTAACGCTTCGGCGCAGGACAGCACCTTAAACCTGGGCAGCGGCCTGACCATCAACAGCAGCAGCAAGTTCCGCGGGCAGGGGGTGATTGTCGAAATACAGGTTCCGGTTGGCAAAAAAATTCGCTTTGACGAATCGTTGATCAGTGCGTATAACCCCTGGGTGGTACGCAAATCCGAAAGAGATTACCGCAGCTGGGGCCGTTCCCGCTACCGCATTGACTGGGATTACGATAGCTATTTTTCCTGGAACCCCAATCAGGATTATGTGATGACATCGGATGGCCGCTTAAAAAAACCGGAAGATGTGATCAGCGACAGCCGCGGGGTTCGGGAATTAAAAAGCAGCGCCGACAGCCTGCGTCAGGAAATTGAAAAAAGAGAAAAACAAATTGAGCAGGACCGAAACCGGTTGCAAGAACTGGAAGAAAGACGCAACTCGCAATCCACCACCCAAATCAAAATAAAAACCAAAAAACCGGCTTATAAAATCGTAGCTATACCTTTTGTGCCATTGGTTATCTAATTCAACTTGGTTGAAGTTATCCGCCCCGGCGGCGGATACTCCGGCCCCCAATTCTTTGGGGGCCGTTTTTTTAATCCGGCTAATCAAAACCAAAAAAGCAAAACTCACCGGTTGGTTTTTTGAAACCTGAGCGTGGACGTCGAACGTGTTTTTGCCGGTCTGAAGCTTGCTCAAACCTTTCGGGTGCCGCACCAATAAATAAGCTATTGCGAAAAACAGATCTCCAAAAAAGAGATTTTCAATCCGCGGCTCAAGCCATGCTTTTTGCGCCCAACCGGCTTTTCAAGCCAAAGAAACAATTGCTTATCGGCTTTAGCCTATTTTTGCAATCCAAATTTGAAAGCATGAAGAATACTCCGTTCACCCAAAAACACATTGCGCTTGGTGCGAAAATGGCAGAGTTTGCAGGATACAATATGCCGATCAGTTATTCCGGTATCAACGACGAGCACCAAACTGTACGAAGGAATGCCGGAGTTTTTGACGTGAGCCACATGGGCGAATTTATTTTAAAGGGGGAAAATGCGCTGGACCTCATCCAAAGAATCACCACCAACGATGCCTCCAAGCTCGCAGCGGGCAAGGCCCAGTACAGCTGCATGCCCAACGACCAGGGCGGCATTATAGATGATGTTTTGATCTATTGCATTGAAGAGAATAAAGTGTACATGCTTGCTGTAAATGCCAGTAACATAGAAAAGGACTGGAACTGGATGCAAAAGCACAACCACAAAAATGCAGAAATGCACAACATTTCCGACGATACGGGCCTGTTGGCGGTGCAGGGTCCCAACGCAACAAAAATCCTGCAACCCCTGACCGACATGGACATCATGAACCTGAAATACTACACGTTTGTAAAGGGCCGGTTTGCCGGAGTTGACAATGTGTTGATCAGTGCCACCGGGTATACCGGCGCCGGCGGCGTAGAAATCTATTTTGAAAACAAAAACGGCAATGCAGAAAAAATCTGGAACTCGATTTTTGAAGCCGGAACACCACAGGGCTTAAAACCCATTGGCCTGGCCGCAAGGGATACGCTGCGGCTGGAAATGGGCTATTGTCTTTATGGAAATGATGTTGACGACACCACCTCGCCCTTGGAGGCCGGCCTGGGCTGGATCACCAAGTTTACCAAGGATTTTGTGGCAAAAGATGTTTTGCAAAAACAAAAAGAAGAAGGGATAAAAAGAAAACTGGTGGGTTTTGAAATGCTGGACAGGGGCATTCCGCGTCATGGTTATGAAATCACCGATGAAGGCGGTGCGGCCATTGGCTATGTTACCTCCGGCACCCAATCGCCCAGCCTGAACAAGGCCATAGGCTTGGGCTATGTCACCACCTCTTTTGCAGCCATAGACACACCCATCTACATCAAGGTTCGGGAGAAACTACTTCAGGCCAAAGTGGTGAAGTTGCCTTTCAGTTAATCAAAAATAATCCCGGTTTCCACAGCCATCCGCCGCCTATGTCCATGATCCATTTAACCACCTTCATTGCCGCCCCGCAGCAAAGGGTTTTTGACCTCAGCCGCAGCGTTGACCTCCACAAATTCACCATGGAAAAATATGGAGAGTCCATCATAAAAGGCACCGTAGCCGGCCTGATGAACGTAGAGGACGAGGTGACCTGGAAAGCAAGGCATTTGTTTAAGGAACGGACCTTGTCGGTCAGGATAACGGCTTTAAAACAACCCGATTATTTTGCCGACGAACAGATAAGGGGTGATTTTGCGCTGATGAAACACGAACACTATTTTAAGCCGGCGGAAAACGGTACGATTATGATCGACCAGTTTCGCTATGAGCTGAAACAAGGTGTTTGGGGAAGACTGGTAAACCGCTTTTACCTGGAAAAGTATTTAAGACGGTTGCTCGTCGAAAGAAATGAGGGGATTAAAACCATAGCCGAAGGCAACCAATGGAAGCAGTTTTTGGAAAAATAAATTAGTAACGTTCAGCTATTCTTAGTTTGAACCAGGCCGGGCCGGCAGTGCCGGAACCTAGGCAACAAAAATCAACACATGAAAAAACCCGCGTTACATACTGTTCTTTCTCCGGCTCTTTTGCATTTGTACGATGTTTCCAACACCGTGGTGGTGGTGATCGATGTATTAAGAGCTACTTCCACCATTGCCACCGCCCTGTACAACGGCGCCAAGGAAATCATTCCGGTGGACAGTGTGGAACGCTGTATTCAGCTGGGAAAGGAGCTGGAGTGCATCACCGCTGGCGAAAGAGACGGTCAGGTAGCGCCGGGCCTGCAATACGGCAATTCTTCCTTCGAATACCCCCGGGAGTTTATCGGCAACAAAACCCTGGTGCTGACCACCACCAACGGCACCAAGCTGCTGCACATGGCCCTGGCTAAAGGAGCCACCGAAATCATCACCGGATCGTTTTTAAACCTCTCTGCGGTTTGCGATCATCTTTCTTCCATCAACAAAAATGTGATTTTGGGTTGCGCTGCCTGGAAAGACAAACCCAATTTGGAAGACACCTTATTCGCCGGAGCCGTGGTTTCCCAGGTGAAGGATCATTTTAGCATCAACTGCGACGCTTCCCACATGGCCGAAAACCTGTACCAGGTTGCCAAAGGGGATTTGTATGGGTTCATGAAGAAAAACGATGCCTCGCATTACCACCGGCTCACCAATTTTGGCTTGGAAAAAGACCTGCGTCATTGCTTTATGCCCGATGAGGCCAATATCCTGCCCGAATACATCGACGGAAAACTGGTGGTGTTAAAATAACCCTCGCCCTTACCGTACGAATAGGGGCTTTCCGGTCAATTTTAACGCATAAATATCCCTGAGCGCAAGGTTATGTGAAAAGGTTTCCGTTATTTTTGCCAATTGGCCTTTCGTGAACGAAAGCCTTTGTCGGCTCCGTGCAGCACAATGTGTTTTGGACAGGCGCATGGGATGATCAGGCGGGCAACAGCCCTGCTGTTTGCGCCGCTTCCTGCTGCATTTTTGTGTTGAAACAATTGTTTCGGGCAGGTGAACGCCGGTGCAACAACCCGCCCCGGCAGCTCCCAAAGTTCAGCCAGGTCAAGAGCCTAAGGAAATACTAGTCTTCATTATTAAATCTGTAATTGTTTGGCTTTACCACATTTACTCAAATACGTTTATACTCACGGAAGTGATGAAGTGATACGACGGGGAAAGAAAATTCATGCCATTGGCTTTGTGGAGTTGGTGGAAAATGATTACCTCTTTGGCTCTGCGGTTTTCCGGGTAAAGGACGACAACTATTCAACATTTTACAAGGTTTACATCACCAATTACAAAGATCCCAAAGCCCTTTCGCTGCGTTGTGCCTGCCCGTACAACCTGGGCGATATCTGCCGCCACGAAGCGGCATCCTTGATCCGCCTGCAGGAGATGCTCGACAAAGGCCTGCTGGAAGCGGACAACATTGCCTACGATCAAAAACACACGGTTGCCAAAATGAAAACAATTGATCTGAAAACGATTCAGTTGTTGTCATCACCCGATATCATTGCCCAGGCGGAAACCTATTTAAGAACCGAAAAACCCCGCATTGAATCGGCTGGCGATGAAACGGTAAAAGCAAGCCTGACCCTTGAAGGGCAGGAATTTTGGGTGATCATCCGGCGCAACGAAGAACGAAACTTTGATACCAGCAGCAACTACCAGGATATGGAGCACCTGCTGTGCCTGCCCAAGGTCATTGTGTTTTTGCACCTGCTGTATACAAAAGGCCAGCACTATTTTGAAACCATCCGCAACTGGGACAAAGAAAAAAACAAATTGCTGGAGGCCTACGGCTATTCCCTGCAGGACGATCTGAAAGGAAAGTTTGAGTTTAATTATAAGGACGGAAAACCCTACCTGCGGGTGCTGGATCCATCCATAAAACGAATTGCCACACCATCGCCCCTGCCCCGTCCGCAGGTGGAAAAGCTGGTAACGGTAGAGGAAGAAGAGCCGGCCCCCAAAGAGCCCGTGATTTCCAAACGCTTGGGACTGGTGTTCAACTTTAATAAAACCGCCTATCCTTTTTTCACAACCGACCTGGTGGAAGGCGAAATGGATGAAGACGCCAACTTCGTGGGCACGGTGGAAAAACTGGACCTGAGCAAATACGTAAACAGCGATGCGTACGGCGATGCGGACAAAAACCTGCTGTTCATGGTGCGCAAACTGCAGGACGCCGAGATCAACAAATACGTCAGCCGCAACTCCCCCTTCTCAGGCATTTGGGAAAACATCGTTCACAACGAAGACGACGAGCTGCCGGCAGAAACCAAAAACCTGATCGTGGAGTACGTGCTGCCCAAGCTGAAAAAACTTTTCACCGAAATGGGCGAGGCACCCATTTACACGCTTTTAAAAGGTAAGCCGTTTAAAACCGCCAACCTCGAACGGGTGGAGGTAAATGAAAAACCCATTGTGCCGCAGTTCAACGTGACTACCAACGGAAAGAATTTTGAAATAGAATGCTTTATCAAGCCCGACGCCGTGGCTTACGGGTTGGAGGAAAACGAAGTGCCCTCGCTGCCGCTGTTTTTATACAACCACCAGTTGTATTTGTGGCAGAACCCCGAGGCCGTAGAAACCGCAGAAAAATTCTGGCCCACCGGCGTACTCAAGGTCAAAAACCACGACTGGGCGGAAACCCTGCGGAAAATGGTCATGCCGCTGACCAAGGACTACAAGGTGGAGTTTGATGCATCGCTGGTTTCCGAGATCAAGGCCGGTGAACCCGAGGTAAAACTCTTTCTTCACGAAAAAGGCGAGTACCTGGTGTTTCAGCCCATTTTCAGCTACAAAGGTTTCGACACCCGGGCCAAGGATAAGGACGAGATGATCATTCCCTTTGAAGAAAAAGTGATCGTGGTGCACCGCAACCGCCAGGCCGAAAGAGGGTTTATTGAAAAGCTGCAAACCCTGCATTCCAATTTTGTTTCCTACGACGACGGAGCGGCGCTGGCGCTGAAAGGAACCGATGTTTTAAAAAACAACTGGTTCTTTTTGTCTGTGGATGCCATGAACGAATCCAAAACGCCGGTGTATGGTTTTGAAAGCCTGAAAAACTTCCGGTTCAATACCGCCAAGCCGCAGACGCATATCTACATCAGCAGCCATACCGATTGGTTTGACGCCAAGGTGGATATTGTGTTTGGCGATCAGAAAGTAAGCGTGGCCGAAGTAAAAAAAGCGCTGGCCAACAAACAGCAGTTTGTGCAGCTGAACGACGGAACGCTGGGTATTCTTCCCGAAGAATGGCTCAAAAAATACTCCCTGTTGTTTCGGGTGGGCGAAGGCCGGGCCGACAAGCTGAAGCTTTCCCGCTACCACCTGAGTGTGATTGACGAATTGTACGAAAGCCGCAACGAGGAAGAACTCACCATTCAGCTCGAAGAAAAATACAGCCGCATCCGGGAGTTCGATCAAATTAAAGAAATAGACGCCCCCCAAAACCTGCAGCCCATTTTGCGCCCCTACCAGGTAGCGGGTTTTCAATGGAT
>JAEVYV010000362.1 GCA_023392575.1 Bacteroidota bacterium
ACCGTAGATCCGGCCGTGTACGGCAGCGGCGAGCTGCAAAAATTAAAGCCCGATCTTACAGCCGGCCTGTACCTCTACTCATCGGATTTTTTTGCGGGCCTGTCGGCCCAGCAGATCCTGCCGCAAAAAATTGATTTCTCAAATAATACCGTTAAAAAGGAGGAGGGCCGCATGGTGCCGCACCTGTTTGCCACGGCGGGCTACCGGCTTTTGCTTACCGAAGACATCAACCTGATTCCCTCCGTGCTGGTGAAATACATACAGCCCGTTCCGGTGCAGTTCGATATCAATGCCAAGATCCAGTACCGCGATCTTCTTTGGGTTGGCGGCAGCTACCGAAAAAGCGACGGGGTTTCCGGCATGGTGGGCCTCAATATCTCAAACACCCTGAATATCGGGTACGCCTACGACCATTCTACTTCTCCACTTAGAAATTACAGCAACGGCACACACGAATTTGTACTGGGCTTTTTACTGGGCAACCGCTACAGCGACAGCTGCCCCAGAAATATCTGGTAACAAACGATACCCAACCCAACAGCGCCGCGTTAGCAGGAACCTCCTGTGATACGCGGCGCTGTTTTTTATTTAATGTGGGTTCAGCTTAAAGCATTTTTTCTTTTTGCAGCAACATTTCTTTCACTTTTACACTGAAAGAGACCCAATAATAGGTATCCACAATTATTTACAAACAGAGATGTTTTTGTTACCGCACTGCGCGGGACACTTTTACCTGTACATAATAAACATCGTTTTGAAATAACAATTGAATATCAACGCTTACCTTTTCGGCTGCATACATTTGCCCGAATTCAATGAGGCCAGTTTTTGTTCCGGCAACAGTGTTGGAAGGCTCCTTATAAGCCGCCGATAAAACGTAAGATTTACCGGTAGGTGTAGTGACCGTACAACCATTAATTTGATCAAAGACCTTTTTATAGTACTGCAAGGCCCATTCGTACGAACGAGAGGTTTGCCAGGAAATATAAGACCAGCCTTCGTAATACGAAATGCCATTTCGCTGGCCCTTTTCGTGAATGACACGCTGAAAAAGCATATCCGGCCATTTTAGTGGCGACAGGTATTCCACCCTTGAAATAGAAATCCCTTTTCCCAAGTCGGAGTTCTTCGACTGGTGCACCTCTGTGTATTGGCCCTGAAAATTGGTGAAGGCCGCTGTAATCAGCTTATTGATCTCTTCCGGCTGTTTGCGGTACACAATATCCATCCCGTTAACACCAACCCGCACATGCAAAGAAGGCACATATATGCCGTTGGTATGATGCACACGCACGGCTACCCATACATCACGGGTACGGCCTTTGTAAACATAGTTCCGCGACAACAAAGAACTATAATACATCTCCCGGCCTTCCAGCTTTTTCAAAGTTCCCTTCAGGGTGTCCTTCTGGCCGGGCACCACCTGCACCACGGCTTTATGCAGTAGGTCCCATTGCTTTTGCAGTTGTCGCATAGCAGCTTCTTCGGAAGCTGCGGAGGGCAGATGGGCCACAAAGCTGTACTGTTGAATTTCCGCCACATCATCCTGCCGGTTTTCGATGAAAGCAGTAGTCGCTCCGGGCCAGGCCAGTGTAGTTTTATAAACCGTGTAATTGTACCGGCGCTTGTTTCCCAGCCAGTCCTCCTCTTGGTGATAGGTCTTTTCCAAGGCCATACGGCTATCTACATAATAGTTCAGCGAGGATTGGATGATGGTTTCCAAAGCGGCGGGCAGCGAAATGGCCGCACCGGTTTTTGTTTGTGCAATTCCCTGCAGCAATAGCATGCAGAATAAAAAGGAAGCGAATAACTTTCTCATAAGCGGCTTGAATGACAGACTAAGATAGCCGGGAAATCTTACATGGCATAGCCGCACTGCATTCAGAACACATGAGGTTGCGCTGGCGACCTAAATGCGCACCCCGAATCTTTATTGTTTAGCAAGGAAAATATAAATTCTTATCAAAAACCATTGTTTCAAACAAAAGAAACTGGCACATCATCCAACGTCAATGGCACGGGCCGGACGAGGCCCCTAGCCGAAAGAACACTACATCACCACCTTATTCAAGGCATCAACAAACTCGTTCACCTCGCCCGGTATCACTTTGGCAACCACTCCCTGGTTGTTAATGATGATATGCGTTGGATAACTAACGATCCTCAAGTCATTCATCAGGTAATTTTCCTGGCCGGGTACAATAGCATAATGGAAAGCGGTTTTCTTTAAAAATTTTCTCAGGTCTTCTGCCCCATCAATGCCAGGCCCAGAAAAACAATGTCTTCACGGTTCTCAAACTGCTTTACCAATTCATTGAGGCGGGGCATTTCTTCATTACAGGGCTTGCAGCGGATGAACCAACAGTTCAACACAACCGTTTTTCCTTTGGTTGTGTGGGCATCATACACATCACCATTTAAATCAGTAAAATTCAAGCCGGGCAGCGGCTTTCCCTCCATTTTGAAATACCGATAAATCAATTGTGCTTTGTCTTTAATTGTATTTCCAATTGCTTTATCTTCCGTATTGTCTAATTTGAATAATTGATAGCACAGCGAAGAATCGCTTGTTTTAATTCTTAAAGGCAGGTACGCTCCTGTTGTCAGCCGGTGCAGAAATTCTCCCTTCGTTATCGTCCTTGAAGAAACATCAAGGGTTTCATAATCCGAAGACCACGCCATATAATCCCGCTGATAATAAAGCCAGCTCATAAGATCTTTGGTAATTTCGGCAGGCGGCACGACCGACCCTTTGTATTTTGAAGGCTGGGAACAGGAAGCGACGGCAGTGCAGACCAGTAATGGCAAGAACAGTTTTTTCATTCTAAGTATTTAAGGCAGTAAGTTAAATTCATGATTAGCCAATAATCAGTTGAATTCCTTTTCCAAAAAACCCTCCAAAGATTTAAACGGCTGACCCCGGGAATTCCAAATAACCACTCCATTTCGGTTAATCAGCAATTGGCTGGGTATGGGCTGGGTCATATTGGAATAGTTCTCACGGATTTCCTCATTTGCCAAAACGTTCTGAAAGTTTTGAACCCCGTACTTTTTCACCGCCTTGATCCAGCTCTCTTTATTGCTGTCGGTAGAAATAGCAATGATCTCCAACCCTTTCCCGGCATACTTACTCAGAAAGCTTTTTAATTCAGGAATTTCTTTAATGCACGGAACGCACCAGCTGGCCCAAAAATTTAGCAACACATATTTGCCTTTAAACCCGCTTAAGGAAAGCTTTTCATTGCGCATATCAACTGCTGTAAAATCCGGTGCTTTAAAATGATATTTTCTTTTATAGAGTTCTTCTTTTATCAGCTTTCCCGTTCTACTATTTTTAATTCTTGCTGAAAAATTATTATAGAGGCGCTCTACAGAATCAGTTTTAAGCTGCCCGCTCATTAGACTATACAACTCAGATGGACTTACGTAGGAATCAGGATGAGTACTGATGAAGGCTATTGACAAGTCCCGGTTTTCTTTATTTAACACTTCTGCTATTTCAGTGATCCTTTCCTCCATCTTTGATCTGCTCAGAGAGTCGGTTGTTTTTTTTAACTCTTTAACCAGCTTTTTGTGTTCCTCATTCCAATCCTTATATTTTTCATCAATTAGCTTTATTTGGCCTTTTAGAGTGTCGTATTGTTTTTGGGTGAACGAGCCGAACATTATGAAGTCCTCAAATTTATTTTCCTCAACAGAAATATGCTGTTTGCCGGGCTCTAGAAAGAAAACAGCTGTATTGCCGTCAGTAGTTGATCCCTTCAACCAACAAATACTGGGCTCGCCCACATAACCGCTAAACTGGAACTTACCATTTTGCAGATAGATGGTATCCCGAATCCATTTTCCTGAAGTATCGGGATACCAAAGGACAATCCTACCTGTATCCCGGCCAATGAGTTTACCACTTAAAACAAAGGATTGCTGATCTTTTTTGGTTTGTGCCTCAGCGGCGAAGCAGGCAAGAATCACTGAAATGAAAAAGATAAATTTCATGCGGCTTGAGGTCAAAAGAGTGATCAAATGTTAAATTGAATATAACACATTCAATTTACAGATCAGACCCCTCCTCACACCAGCACTTCTTCCACCATCCGGAATCCTTCATCTGCCTGCATGCGCTCCCATAAAATTTTGTAAATCGTTTCGGCAATGGGCATGTCGGCGCCAATATTTTTGTTGATGTTGTAGATGCATTTGGAAGCATTGTAGCCTTCGGCCACCATGTTCATTTCCAGTTGGGCCGATTGCACGGTGTAGCCCTTGCCGATCATATTGCCAAAAGTGCGGTTGCGGCTGTACAGCGAATAGCAAGTTACCAGCAGATCGCCCAGGTACACCGAGGCGGCATAGTTGACGTCTTTTTTGTGCGTGAGCGGATCGGTTTTTTGATGCTCCCCCACTACCATGTGCTGGGCACCCACCTTGCGCAGGAAACCCGCCATTTCATCGGCGCTGTTGGCAATGTAGACGCTCAAAAAATTATCGCCGTATTCCAGGCCGTGGGCAATGCCTGCGCCCAGCGCATAAATATTTTTAAGTACGGCGGCGTATTGCACACCCAAAATATCGTTGTTGACAATGGTGTTGATGTAAGGGGTTTTAAAAAGCGCTGCCATCTGGGCGGCACTGGCTTCGTCGATGCCGGAGAAAGTAAGATAGGAGAGTTTTTCCCCCGCCACTTCTTCGGCATGACAGGGTCCCAGCACGGCAAAATAATTTTGCAGCGGCAGGGAAAAATGCCGGTGCAGGTACTCGTGAAGCAATACATCTTCACCGGGCACCAGCCCCTTGATGGCGGAAAGTATTTTTTTGTCCTTTAGGGATTCTTTATCAATCCCGTTCAATACATCCAGAATATAGGCGGAGGGCACCGCCAGCACCAGCAGGCTGGAGTGGTCGACCACTTCCTGCACGTTGTTTTGCAAATTCAGTAAAGAAGTATCAAAATAGGCCGAGCTCAGGTAATTAGGATTGTGGCGGCGCCGTTTGATGTAGTCGATGGAAGCGGCATTGCGCACCCACCAATTCACCGTTTGCCCGTTGTCGGTCACAATTTTTACCAGGGCCGTTGCCCAGCTGCCGTTGCCAATAATGCCTATGTTAAATGGTTGTTTCAGGATTTAGCGTTTAGAGGTTAGAGGTTAGCGTTGCATGTAGGTGAAAATTCAAAAATAAAAAGAAAAAGGAACGTCATAATGGTTAGGCCCTGTTTTGAATTTTAACTTTTGAATTTTAACTTCTCTTATTTCTCAAACAGCTTGTCCTGAGAAGTAACCTGCACCTTGGCTCCGGTGCGCAAGGTTTTGCTTACGGCGTTGTACGGTCCGGTCACCACCTGCTCGCCTTCCTTTAAACCGCTGGTGATCTCAATATTATTGATGTCCTGTATGCCGGTTGTCACTACTCTTTTTTCCACCTTATTGCCATCGGTAATGAGGAATACCACTTCTTCCAGTTCGTCGCTGGCCACCACCGCTGCATCATCCGTATCGGCGCCTGTCTTTTTTGATTGCTCTTTTTTCTTCTCCTCAATATTGGTATCGGTTCCTTTTATTCTTGCGGCCACCGCGGCAATGGGCACGCTGACCACATCGTCTTTTCGTTTGGTTTTAATATCGGCGCTGGCATTCATGCCCGGACGAAAAGGAAATTTCCTGGGTTTTGACGGATCAATGAGATCTTGGTAGGATGAGGGGTCCAGGCGGATGCGCACTTCGTAGTTGGTTACATCGGTGGCGGAGGCCAGGGCGGCGGCGGCGTTGCGGGTGCTGCTGGCAATTTGCGTGACCACGCCTTTGAATTTTCGTTTGTTGTAGGCTTCTACCTCCACATCGGCGGAGTCGCCAATGTTCACTTTCACAATATCGTTTTCGCCCACATCCACCCGCACTTCCATGGAGCTCATGTTGGCTACCCGCATCATTTCGGTGCCCACGTTAAAGCTGTTGCCAGCCACCCGCTCTCCTTTTTTCACACTCAAGGAAGAAATCACGCCATCCATGGGCGCCACCAATGTGGTGCGGCTCAAATTTTTATTGGCCGCCTCCAAACTGGTACGGCTGCTTTGGGTGCCGGCCTGCAGGCTGCGGATGTTTTGCAAGGCTGCATTGTACTGCGCCTGCGAGCTGCGGTATTTGGTTTCGTATTGCTCAAATTCAGCTTTCGAAATGACCTTCTGATCATACAGGTCTTTATTGCGGTCGTAGGTAATCTTATCCTGGTCCAGTTGTGCTTTCAAGGCCTGCAAAGCCGCCTGGCTGTTGGCCACCGTGGCCTGCGACTGGGCCACCCGCGCCGCCGCTTCGTCCCGCTGGGAGGAATAAATGTCCGCATAAATCCGGGCCAGCACCTGGCCCTTCTTTACGCTATCGCCTTCTTCCACATTCAACTCGGTTATTTCACCGGAAATATCGGGACTGATCTTGACTTCCACTTCGGGATAAACCTTGCCGCTTGCCGTTACGGTTTCCACAATGGTTCTTCTCTGCGCCTTGCCGGCGGTTACCTTAATGCCGTCCTTGGAAGAGCCGCCAAAGATTTTTGCCGCGGCCAAAAGAAGCACCAAGGCCCCCAGTCCAATCAATATCCATTTAACTGTTTTGTTCATACCAAGAGTATAAATATTTTAAATCGTTCGTCTAGCCAGACTTGCTAAGTTAATTTTTATGGTGCCGACTTTTGTAATTCTATTAGGCACCAGTTGTGTCACTCACTTGTACGCCTTGTTCGCTATTCAACTCTTTATTTCACGCAAAGCCGCCAAGTGAAAAACAACGCAAAGATTTCAAGTTTCCTTATTTCCCGGCGGCTTTGCGTGAAAACCGCCAATAAAACTTTGCCTGGTGCGGACCGCCTTTACAACTTCAAGCCCTCACCCTTGTAAAATTCCAGTAATTTCATGCGGAACACAAACTCGTACTGCGCCGCCAGGGCATCCAGCCTTGAGCGGTACAGGTTGTTTTGATTGGTGATCAGCTCTATGGTTTGCAACAGGCCGGCATTGTATCTTTTCTGCGAAAAATCAAAGGCCCTTTCGGCGGCCTCCACTCCTTTTAAAGCCGCCCGGTGGCGCTGTTGCGCATTGATGGCATTGGTATAGGCCGTATAAATATCCTGCTGCAGGGTGAGGTTGTCTCCCTCCACCTGCAGGCGGATGCTTTCGGCGTTCAGCCGGGCCCTTTCCCAGTTGGTACGCAACTGGCGGTTGTTGAAAATGGGTATGGAAAGGCTAAGGCCTACGGCCTGACTCAGGTTTACGTTAAAGAGTTGGCGGTTAAAAGGCGTGTTTTGTGTGGCCACCTGAAAATTGGGCCGCACGGCATAGCGTATGGTGCCCGGTGCAATTTCCACAAAGCCCAGGGTATCAACCTTGCCGGTAGGCCGTACCACTATATTTTCCTGGTCGGGAAAAAGGCTGGAATACCTGGAACCAATGCTGCCAAAGGCCGAAAGCGTTGGATACATGGAAGCCTTGGTGGCCTGAATGTTTTTTAAAGCTGCCTGATAACGGAACTGGTTTGCCCGTTGCTGTGGCAGGTTTTTGAGTGCCTGCTGAAAAACCACGGCCGGCTGCAGATCTGCCAGGCTTTCCAGGGGAATGGACGTCACATCGGGTTTGTCAATATCAAAGGGCACGGCCATATCCAGGTTTAGCAGGGCTTTTAGTTGAATGAGGTTTTGCTGGTAGGTAGCCTGGGTGCCTATGTAGGCCGCACTGTCCCGGGCCAGTTGCGCTTCCAGCTCCACGGCGTTCAGTTCGGGCAGCACACCGGCCGCCACCTGCTTGCGGATGTTTTCCAACTGGGACTGGGTTTGCCGGATCTGTACATTGCTGATCTCTGTTTGCTCGTTGGCCAGCAGGGTCTGTAAATACGCCACGGCCACATTCAGGGCAATATCGCTGCGGGCCTTATCGGTGGCGGCGTCGGCGGCTTTTTTATCGAGCTCACTGGCCTGAACGGTATAGCGCTGCGAAAACCAGTTGAATAAATTAACGCCCGACTGCAATTGAAAATTGGTAAAAAAAATGCTTTGGTTTTCAAAGGAGTTGGTGGCCGGGTTTACCGAGCGGCCAAAATTGTATCCGGCGCTGCTGGAAAAACCCAGGTTGGGGTAGCGACCAGCTTCGCTTAACTTCAGTTGCAAGGCCGCCAGGCGGGCCTGCACATCGGCCTGCTTTACCGAGATGTTGTTTGTCAGGGCATACATTACGCAGCGCTGCAAATCCCATTTGTCCTGCGCTTTCAAAATGGGAGCCAGGAGTAACAAAAAAAGAAAACTTAGTATTGGCCGCTTCATGATTGTAAATGTAAGTTGACCGGTTGATATGGTGAAAGGTTTGGGAAGGTTTAGAGGTTAGGGGTTAGGGTTTAAACGCTTAAAGGTTCGATGATGTCAGAGGCGCCTTTTCAAAACCATAAACTACAAACTACAAACTTTCCAATCCCTGTTTCAGATCATTAATCAGGTAAGACGGTTCTTCCAATCCCGTGTACAGGCGGATGTATTGATGCCCGATGGTGTTCGCATCAAAATCCTCCGGCCGTATGCCGGCACATTTGGGAAGGATCAGGGATTCGTGCCCACCCCAGCTTACCGCCATTAAAAAATGTTTCATGGACTCACAAAACTTTGTAATGGACTCCATCGTTCCGTTTTTTAAGGTGAAGGTGAGGAGTCCGCAGGCACCGCTCATTTGTTCTTTCACCAAACTGTACTGCGGAAAGGATTCATCCAGTGGGAAAATGACCTGGTCCACTTTAGGATGCGTTTTTAAAAAGGAAATCACCTCCGTTGTAGTTCTTGTTATTCTCTCCAGGCGGGCCGGCAGTGTCCGTAGTCCGCGGAGCAGCAGCCAGGCATTGAAAGGCGAAATGCCGCTGCCCACATTCAAGTATTCGCTGTCAAAGATTCTTTTGATCATGGCATGAGAGCCCGACAAAACGCCGCCCAGCGTATCGCTGTGCCCGCTGATGTACTTGGTGGCGGTTTGCATGCTCAGGTCAATGCCTAATTCTATGGGCCGTTGATAAAGCGGTGTGCAATAGCTGTTGTCGATCATGGTAACGATATTCCTCGACTTCGCCAGGGCCGCCACTTCTTTTAAGTTTTGCAGTTCGTAGGTCCAGGAATTGGGCGACTCCAGATAGATCAGTGCCGTGTAAGGCTTGATGGCTTCTTCAAAATTCTTGGTGTCCCTGCCATCCACATAGGTAGTCGTAACGCCAAAGCGGGGAAGAATGACATCGAACATCCTTTGCGCCCAGGTATAAGGACTGCGAACAGAAACTATATGATCGCCGGCTTTTACATTGGCCAACACGCCGGCAAAAATGGCAGCGGCGCCGCTTCCAAACACCAGGCAGTCTTCGGCGCCATCCAGGGCCGCCAGTTTTTTGCGCAGCATGTCCACAGTGGGATTCAGGCCGCGGCTGTATAAATAACCCCCCATTTCGTCTTCAAAAGCGGTGCGCAGGTCGGCTACTTTTTTGAAGGCAAAATTGCTGGTTTGCACAATGGGCGGGGCAATGGCGTTGAAATAGTTTTCCCTGTCCTCGCCCAGCTCGTTGATGATGTAGGATAGATCCATATTATTTTTTTTGCGCAGAATCCCTGACGGCTTTCACGATAAAATAAAGGCCTGTAAAAAAGGCCAACACACCCATTCCAATCAGAGCAGCATGATCATTATTCTCGTAATCCAGGGCAATGCTGATGGCCACAAATACATAAGCCAGGATAAAAATGAGCGGCAGCAAAGGATACAGCTTCATACTAAAAATACCGGTTCCATTCAAATGAGCGGTTCGTTTGCGGATGATAAAAATACTGGCTGCAGAAAGCGCCATGCCAAAGCTGTCCAAAAAGATGGTAAAGCTTAATATCTTATCGAACGCCCTCGCCCAAAAAACAATCAAAGCGGCGGCCACCGCAAATACGGTTAGCGATAAGGAGAGCACTTGTCTTTTGTTTCGTTTGGCAAATGCCGGCGGAAGAATTTTGTCCTCGCCCATGGCATACATCACCCGGGGATTGCTTAATAAAACCGCATTTACATAGGCCAGCACACCCAAGAAAAGCAAAACAGACAAGATACGCTCCGCCTGTTCGCCAAATATTTTGGAAGCCATGATGGCCGCAATGTTGTTGCTCTTTTTCAACTCTTCAAAGCCAATCACTTTTACATAGGCAAGGTTAATGAGCAGGTATAAGGAGATGATGACAAAGATGCCGATGAAGATGCCTCTGGGTATGTTCCGGTTGGGCCTTTCCACTTCTTCGCCAAAATTGATGGTTTGCTGATACCCACCATAGCTAAAGCTTACTGCTACTAAGCCAATGCCAAAGGCTTTGATATATTCCCGCAACGCAGGACTTACCCCCTCGCTTGCCAATGTGGTAGCCGCAGCAGAATGGTTCGTGGCAAAAAACAAAGGAGCAATTAATAAAAGCACCATTCCAATCTTGATGATCATTAAAACCGATTGTGTTTTTGCACTCATGCGCAGGCCCAACAGGTTCACAATATAAAAGAGGATGATGGCCACCAGCGCAATAACAACCTGTATGGTTTTTATGAATTCTGCATTGCCGGCCACACTCATATAAGCCAGATCTCTTGAAGCCGGAATCAGCACACTTGAAATGTATTCACTGCCCACCAAAGCCACCGCGGCACAGGAAGCCGCATTGGAAACCAAAATAATGCAGTTGATGGCAAAGGCGATGGAAGGATGGTAGGCGTAGGCAAACACTTTATAGTACCCACCGGTTACCGGCAATCTCGAGCCGATCTCGGCGTAGGTGAGGGCACCGCACAAAGCCACCAGGCCACCGGCAATCCAGCATAAATAAAAGAGAAAGGGGGTAGGAGTGGCTGCAGCTACATTGACGGGGGTACGAAAAATGCCCATGCCTATCACGAAGCTTATAACGATCATGGTCAGGTCAAAAAGTTGCAGCTTTTGTTTTTTTATCATGCTTTGAAGATAGCAAGAGTTTGGAGTTTTCAATGATCGTCCCGGTTTACGCACCGGTTCGGCACCACCATTTAAAATGATTTTTATTTTTTATTGCACCCACACTCCCAGCGGTAAGAATCAGAAAAGTTTACGGTGATCTGCGCAACATTTACTCCGGGTTGAAATTGTGCAACTTTTGCCTTCATGTTGGCAAAATGGCCAGAGAGCCATTGAATCTCTCCTGTTTTTTCGTTGTATTTGTATTTGCCGGTTGTGCCATTGTCTAACCAGCGGTAAGTGCCGTTGCTCTTCAATTCAAAATAACCTTTTTGCAGGTGGCTGTATGCGGGGCTTGCATTGGGACCGTTCCACACAGTTTCCGTACACACATAATTCCCCCATACCAGTTTGCCGCCGTAAACAGGTGTGGTTGCCGGTACTGGCTTCATGGTCTTGTTACTCTTTAGTTTTTGAAACTGCGCCGTTGCAGTAGCAGCATCGGCAGAGAATTGTTTCGACAATGCGGCGTCTCCGGCAAAGGCCTTGTTCAAATAAGGTTTGGCTTCGGCACTTTTTCCCTGCGCCGTTAGCGAAACGCCCAATAAATAATGGGCGTAAATATCCTGCGGGTCTTTGGCTGCAGCCTGTTCAAAACGCATGGCGGCAAATTCGTGTTCGCCTTTTTGGTAGTACTCATACCCGTAAAGCACATCAAGACCGGCCGAGTTCATGGCTGTTTTGCTGCCGCCCGTAGCCTGCGACTGTTTCAGGTCTTTGATATAGCTGGCCAGGCCGGCGGCCGCAGTGTTTTTTACCCCTTCTGTTTTGGCCGCTTTGGTTTGTGCTGGGTTGGGAAAATCGGCAGCAAACCGGTTGCTTAACGCGGGGTTAAGCCGAAGGGCCCGCTGCATATACTGCTTTGCGTCCTCGCTGTTGTACTCATTGTTTTGCCTTAATAAAGATGCCGCAAGCTGGTAATTCACAAAAGCATTGGTACTGTCTTTTTCAAAAGCCTGTTTAAAGTACATGGCCGCAAGCCAATATTCTTTTTTCTCAAAATAGCCCTGTCCGTATAAAAAGGTGGAACCCACCGAAAGAAAGGCGGTTTCACTTCCGCCCGACGCCTCTGATTGGCGCAACCGTTTCACATATTGATCTAAGAGGTCTTGTGCGTTTGCAGAAAGAAGGGCACAGAAAAGAATAGCAAACATTAGTGCTGTTTTGGCTGCCATAGAGTATAAATTTAATTGCTCAATGCAAAAAGAAAGATACAATGCCCACCAGAATCAGCACAATGCCGCTGATTCTTTTTTCATTGTGCTCGATGAAATGAGCGCTGAGCAGGTTGACGCCTTTGTAGCCCAAATTCACCAGCAGCAAAATGCCGGAAATGCTGACCACGGCGTAAATGCCGGACAGCAGGGAAACCAGGCCCATCCCGTAAGCACCGGCGGAAAGAAACAGACTTTCCACTTCCAGGCAGGGCGACAAAAACATCATGACAATAAAGATCAGGATCCACTTGCCGCGGGTCCGCTTGTATTGGGCCACGTCTTTTTGAGAGCTGTGGTGGTGGTGCGGAAGGTTCACCGTATAGTAGACCAACCCAAACACAATGAGCAATACCGACGACGCCACATATATAATATTGCCGTATTCCTGTTGCAACTCTTTTCCAATGGTACCCAGAATCATCCCCAACGCCACCGTACCCACCACATGGGCCAGGGCGGCCAAAAAAGTCACCAGCATCACTTCTTTTTGCTTCCACCGCTCGGCACGGGCTACGGCCACCAGCGGCAACCAGTGATTGGGAATAAGGGCATGCACTACGGCCAGTAAAACGGTACCTGCGATAACAGAAAACATGAAGAATTGAGTTTATAAGCTTGCTAGTTCACGGATTCACGGGCGGATGCCACGAATGGACAAGCCCGTAAACAGTAGAACTTGTGATCCTATCTTAGTAATAATTCACAAGGTTTTAGCCCCGTGTG
>JAEVYV010000375.1 GCA_023392575.1 Bacteroidota bacterium
GAGGCCTCCGGGCAGTAAGCTTTTGAATCCCCTGAGTTCAGCAGCCCCTTTTTGGAGGGGCTGTTTTTCTTTGGGGGAGTTGGGGGGAGTGGTGCCTGACCCGCAGCGTTACATCCTGGTACATACCAAAGAAGGTAGCCATTACCGTTTGCGGTGGGGCTGGGCAAGTCTTGACCAGGACGATCTCTGTATACTGCTATCTTTCCGCTGTGTCGCAAATCATTGCCCGTTCCTATTTCTCTCCTTCGCCATTCAGTACCGCCATAAACTGCTGTTTATACCTGTACTTTGGTTGTCAACATCAATCACCATCCTTTCTCTCCGATCAATACAAAATTCGTACTGCGCATGAGCTCTTTGTTTAACCAATAATATCTTATCAAGCAGCTCTCAGGATGGCAGATGATCGTTGATAGATGACAGAAGGGAAAGCGGCCGCTGTCTCACGTCTGCCGTCTCACGTTTCATAATTGCTTCCCGGACAGGAGTTTGGATTATTTTATGCCCGGACGGCTCTTCTTTCTCTCTTTGGTTATGTTTTTGTAACAACTGTTTACATAGTGCAGCCCGATCTTGATTGCCGCTTTCTCTTTTGATCAATGCAGGGCGCTAAACGGGACGATTATGAAGCTGGGATTTATGTTTGCTACCGGTATCGAAAACAGCATACCTACCATACAGAACGGCTCCGTACGCATGGACGAGTTTGAAAAATGCGGTCACTACACCCACTGGAAAAAGGATTTTTCGCTGGTGAAAGAGCTGGGTATCAACTTTCTTCGCTACGGCCCTCCTCTGCACAAGACCTTTCTGGGGAAAAATAAATACGACTGGTCCTTTGCCGACAAAACCTTTGCCGAGATAAACCGTCTCAATATTGTGCCGATTGTGGATCTCTGTCATTTTGGTGTGCCGGACTGGATCGGTAATTTTCAAAACCCGGAGTTTCCGCAACTGTTTGCAGGGTACAGCCGGGCCTTTGCCGAGCGCTATCCCTGGGTGCAGCTTTACACTCCCGTAAATGAAATGTTTATCTGTGCCATCTTCTCGGCCCTGTACGGATGGTGGAACGAGCAGATGAAAACAGACAAGAGCTTTGTGACAGCGTTGAAACACCTTGTAAAAGCCAATGTGCTGGCCATGCAAACGATATTGGAAGTACGGCCCGATGCCATCTTTATACAAAGCGAATCATCGGAGTATTATCATGCCGAAAATCCAAAGGCCATCAAGCCGGCCGAGCTCATGAATGCCCGCCGCTTTCTTTCGCTCGATTTTAATTACGGCCGCCGCGTCGATTCCGACATGTATGAGTACCTGATGGACAACGGTATGACCCGCGAGGAGTATCATTTCTTTTTAGAAAACAACCTCAAGCACCATTGCATTATGGGTAATGATTACTACATCACCAACGAGCACAGGGTATTTGAAAACGGTTCCATCCAGGCATCCGGCGAGATCTTCGGCTATCATGTGATTACCTCGCAATACTATGACCGCTACCAGTTGCCCGTCATGCATACCGAAACCAATTTAAAGCAGGGACCCAATGGCAATGAAGCCGTTCTTTGGCTTTGGAAGGAATGGGCCAATGTGCTGCGGGTGCGCAACGATGGCCTGCCCATTGTCGGTTTTACCTGGTACAGCCTTACCGACCAGGTAGACTGGGACACCGGTCTGCGGGAAAACAACAATCATGTAAATCCGCTTGGGCTTTACGACCTGGACAGAAATATACGACCCGTAGGAAAGGCCTATAAAAAAATCATTACCGAGTGGCGTGAGGTGCTGCCCACCCAAAGCGTTTGTCTTACCGTGCCGGTGGTGCTGCCCAGTGAGCACAACGAGGAATGGGCCCGAAGAAACCGTATGCAGGCCAGGCAGGACATAAATGCATCAACCAGTTCACCTACAAATAAATAAATCATGCGGTTAAAAGAGAAGACAGCCATCATAACCGGCGCTGCGGGCGGCATCGGCATGGCTATTGCCCGTAAATTTATGGCCGAAGGCGCCAACATTGTACTGGCCGATTTGAACGAACAAAAGCTAACAACCGCTGTCCAGGCATTAACCACCACCAACGAACCAGGTGTTGTGCCCGCCACCTGCAATGTATCGGTGGAGGCCGATGTGCAGGCGGTGGTGAAAACCGCCCTTGATCATTTTGGTCAGCTTGATATTGTGGTGAACAATGCAGGCCTCATGCTCTTCAAACCTCTTGAAGCGCAAACCGAGGAGGACTGGACCAGAATACTAAAGGTTGATCTGCTTGGCGCTTTCTTCTTTATCAAACATTCCTTCCTCAACATGAAGCCCGGCGGCGCCATCATCAACGTAGCCAGCATTCATGCCATTGAAACCGAGCCGCTGGTGGCTCCCTATGCCGCCGCCAAAGCCGCCCTGGTTTCCCTGACGCGGTCTGCAGCGCTGGAAGGCAAACCCAAGGGCATACGCGTTAACGCCATACTGCCCGGTGCTATTGATACGCCCATGCTTTGGGACAATCCCAATGTAAAAGCTGGTGTTGAAAAGATCAACCCTGCCGATGTGGGCAAACCCGAAGACATTGCCTCCACCATCACCTTTCTCGCTTCTGCCGAAGCCGCCTTTGTGCAGGGCGCCATGCTTACGGTGGACGGCGGAAGACTGGACCGGTTGTAGGCAGAAGCCGGTAAAAGAAATGGGAAGAGGGGTTGGAGGGGAGGGCTGTTCATTGCATCGGTAAACAAAAGAAGCTGTTTTGTGGAGAACGGATCTGCGGCTCATCTTTAATGGTTTTTATAAAATTATTCCAAGCCTGTTACCAATAATTCATTTTGCTATCCTACTATTATTCAATAACTTTTCATTGTAATATTTATCCTGTGCGTGAAGATGTTGGCAGCCTGAAAAGACACACGAGAATATTGGTGCAAAAAGGAGTAGAAACCATCGCCCTTAAACTGGAGGACGTGGTTTTGTTCTATACGCAAAATAGGGTTGTATTTGTTTTGGATAAGGACGACCGGAAATATATGTATGATAAATCTCTGGCAGAGTTAGAGGAAGAGTTGGACCCCCGGGAATTCTTCAGGGTGAACCGCCAGTATATTCTCCATATTGATGCCATCAAAAGCTTTAAGCCTTATGAGCGTGGAAAATTACAAATCAGGCTGAGCCTGGAAAACACTGCACACACGATCATTGTCAGCCAGCACACGGCCCCGGCCTTTAAAAGATGGATATCACGTCATAGCATTCGGCCTGCCGTTCTGCATCAGATGATAGATGGCAGATGGTCGTTGACAGATGACAGAAGGAAAAGCGGCCGCTGTCTCACCTCTCACGTTTCACGAATTTTTGCCCTGACAGCGGCCGGTATAACCATTATGTACAGTCGTAGAGCGCTAATCTATTGATCCCAAAAAATCTTTGGCGAGAATAAGGTTGCCTGGGGCGTATTTGCTCCATTCAATGAATATTCGTTGGTTGGATACAGAAACCGGCGGGGAATTCCATTGGATCCGGCAGTCGGCGTTAAGCTGGGCGATCCGTTGCGGCGCCATAAGGTCCAGGCCTCGGGGTTTTGATATAGGGCAATCCATTCCTGCAAAGATACTTGTGCGATTGCGCCGGCTACGTTTGAAGGCAAGGTGCCATTGGCGGCCAGGTAACTGACGGTATCTGCCGCAGCCACGCCCAGCTTATTCATATTGGCTGCAATAGCGGACCGGTAATAGGTTTGGGCCTGTGCTATATCACCGGTGGAACGCAGGGTGGCTTCTGCTTTCACAAACAACATTTCATCATAGGTAATGAACTCCACATGGCCGTTGATGTTGCCGTAATACGCTCCTGCCCCCGCCTGATTTACATCACTGTAATCGGGAGTAGTAAAAATGGTTAACCGGGGGTCGTTAAGGGCTTTAAGCTGATCGGCCAGGGCGCCGGAAGCATAGTCTATATCACCCCTTTGCTCATTAAACTGGTAAATGGGGTTGCCAAAGGTTTCGGCGGTGCCAAAAACAAACTGGGCGTTATCACTATTGCTTTCAAAGGCCTGGTTGGCCTCGTCCAGGGCTTTTGCCGCCATCGCTGGGTTCCCTTTGCTTTGGTGGATGAACAATCTTGCCTTAATGGCATGACCGAATTTTATCCACTTCGTTTCGTCTCCTCCATAGATTACATCATCGGTTCCGGGCTGTATGCCACCTTTATTGGGGTCCATCAGTTTTACAATGGCCACATCAATCAGGCTCTGGATCGTATCATACAAAGCTTTGGCATTATCGTATTTGGGATGTGTGTTGCTGGCGCCTGCTAACGCCTCGGAATACGGCACGTCTCCCCATTCATCCACCAATAGCTGAAGACTGTAGGCCATAAGAATGCGGCCGATACCGCTATACTCGTTATCGCCTGAACTATCTGCTTTATGCAGCATGTCTTTATCATTTCCCATTACAGAAGTGTACATATTGCCCCAGGGCGAATCAAAATCGGTTGATGTTAAAACATAATTATAATAGGCTTGCGACTGCCTTGAGAACCCAACACTCTGTTGTATAAATAAATTGGTAAACCGGGCCAGGTCCCCGCCCTGCGTATAGGCCAGGGCGGTTTCTACAACGGGCAATAAATTAGCCGGCGTTACCGTGGCCGGGGAGTTGGGGTTAATGTTGGCCCGGGTAAACGTATCTTTTTTGCATGAAGGCTGTGATAAGATGATCAGTACCGCAACTGTTATCAACAGGCTTTTATTGAGGTATTTCATGACTGTTGTATTGAGGTTATAGTCCAAGGTTTAAGCGAACACCATAGGTTTTAACTCCCGGGTTGTTGAAATAATCCAGCCCCTGTCCGTTGGCAGGGCCAGCCAAACTGGTCTCGGGATCCACACCTTTATAATTGGTGTGAATCAGGATATTATTGGCAAAGACCGACAAGCTAAGGGTTCGGAAGGTATTGCCAAACATGGATGTGGGGAAAGCATAGGTAAGGCTTACCTGGCGCAGCTTGACAAAGGAACCATCTTCCACATCGGGTTCAGATGGACCAATAAAGCTGCTTCCAATGTTTTGCCAGTAATATTGGTTTAAAACAGCCGATACCGTATTGAGTCCACCGGGGCCGGCTACTTCGTTGCCGTTGGCGTCAAAGTGTACAATGTCTCCGTTGGCATTCAGGTGCCCGGCCAGGCCGGCAAATACTTTGGTTGTGCCTCTGTTCTCGGTTTCCTTTGAGGTGCCGAAATAGGACATGGCACCTTTGGTGCCGTTCCAGATGTCGCCACCATGCCGCACATCAATCTGGAATCCGAGGGTCAGGCCTTTGAAGGTAAAATTGTTAATTACTGAACCCTGCCATTTGGGGTTTACATCGCCGATGATGGCATTCTGGGTGGCCACGATGGGCATGCCATACCCCGCACTGGCCGTATCATCGTTAATTAAGAGTTCGCCGCTGGGCAGCTCCTTACTGGTAGTGGTGGTACTGGCATTGGCACGAACGTAGGCACTGCCGAATATTTGTCCGAAAGGCTTTCCTTCAAAAGCATCAATCTCGCCATATTGGAAACCGGCAATCAGTATTTTATCCACTCCGGGATATAATTTGGTCACCTTGTTTCGGTTCATGGACCAGTTAAAGTTTAAATCCCAACTGAAATGCCTGGCTTTCACCGGGGTGGTATTTAAGGAGAGTTCAAAACCATGGTTGGTGATTTGCCCGGCGTTCAGGAGCTTGGAAGCAAAGCCGGTGGTATAGGTAAAGGGAACGGTAAAAATGGCGTCCTGGGTTTTGGAATAATAATAGGTGCCGGTAAAATTGATCCTGTTTTTCAGAAAGCCCAATTCGGTTCCAACCTCGTAGGAGGACGTTTTTTCAGGTTTCAGATCCGGGTTTCCAATCACGGATATCGAAGAAGTGATTTGATAACCGCCTATGGGCACGCCGTTATTGATGGGAAAGATGATGCCCGAAGTAAAGCCGTCGTTGAGGGCGCCGGGCACATAATAGGTTTTGGAACCAAATACAGGCGCATCTTTACCCACCTGGGCATAGGACACCCTCAGCTTACCGTAGGAAAGAATATTGTTGTTGTTTTTTAAGCCCGGCATTTCGGTAAACAACCATGTCAGGCCTGCGGAAGGATAAAAGAAGTTCCGGTTGTTTTCCGGTAAGGTAGAGGAAGTTTCCCGCCGGCCGGTAAGGCTTAAATAAAGCATATTGCGATAGGCGAGTTCCAAATCACCATAAAAGGCCATGGTGCGTTTTTGAGCATCGCTTTCTGTAGCCGTATAGGTCAGCGCATTGGCGAGGTCAAAAAACTTAGGCGCTATCAGCCCATCTCCAACCGTGGTACGGCCAGAGGAAAAAGTATAAAAATAGTTGTGGCCTAAAAGCAGGGTGCCCGTTAAATCGCTTGAAAAATTTTTTTTCAGGTTAATCGTAAAATCAGTGACGTACTGATTGTTAAAATATTCATTGATGATGCCTTTGCCGGCAGGGAAGGCGTTGGAGTTTATATCGTAAAAGTTTTTAGAATCCTGTGAATACACATCGCCCCCAAAACGTAAACTGGCGCCGATCCAGTCGGCAAACTGGTAAGTGGTTTGCAGATTTCCCAAAACCCTGTTTACTCTTTCATTAAAGGGATTCCGGTTTATCGTCCAGTAAGGGTTATCGTAGCTGGTGCCGCCGCCCCGGTAATTTCTTTGCTGACCGGTAGAGGCAATAACATAAGCTGCTTCATTGTCCTTGGCATTGGAGAGTCCAAAGGAATTGTCAAAGGTGGGCGGGGTGCGCAGTAAGCCCAGCATGACGCCCGAAACGTTGGATCCCTGCTGCACTTTATCGTTATAGGAAATGATATAATTCATGCTTCCCGTGATGCTCAGCTTATCGGTAAGCCGGGTCTGGCCGTTTAAACTAAACGTGGTTTTATTGTATTTGGTCTTGGGTATGACACCGGTCTGGTACACATTTCCCACGGAAGCACGGAAGCTGGACCGCTCTGTACTTCCCGACAGGGCTATATTGTTGTTGAGGGCATAGCCGGTTTTAAAAAACTCGTAGCGGTCGTAGGGGGTTACCGGTATTTTAGCCGACGGATCCGACCTTCCTACAATATTTCCATGGGGGTCCCATTCGTTGCCGTTGCCATCCCAGGACAGGGTATCAATGGCTGCTCCCCAGGTAACCCTTCTGCCGGATTTTCCCGAAGTGGGTCCCTGGTAAACACCATCAGAGCCTTGCGCATACAGGGTTTGCAGCTCCGGCAACCGGTTGGTGGTGCTCCAGTTGGCCGAAGAATTAAAATCAATACTCATTTTTTGCCCGGCAACCCCTCTTTTCGTAGTAATGATCAAGGCGCCGCTGGCCGCCCTGATCCCATACAAAGCCGTCGCGGCAGGTCCCTTCAGTACGGTGATGGATTCAATATCGTTGGGGTTGATGTCTATGCCCCGGTTGGAGGGAATGGTACCGCCGGTGAGGTTGGAATTAGCACCGCTGGTGTTGGGGGTGGCCGATGTGGGATCGTAGCTGTTAATGGAGTTGTCAATCGGCACGCCATCTACCACCATCAACGGTTGGTTATCGCCGGTTATGGAGGTGACGCCCCTTAAGCGAACATAGGTTCCGCCACCCGGATCGCCGGTACTGTTGATGACTGTCAGACCTGCTGCTTTCCCCTCCAGCTCACTCAGCGGGTTGCCCGTGCCCGATTTATTGATCTGGTCCGTTCCGATGGTTTGCGTTGCATAGGTAAGTGATCGTCTTTCTCTCCGGATGCCCAAAGCGGTAACGACAACCTCCTGCAACTGTGCCTCTCCGCTGGGAAGCGTAAATTGTACGGTGTCGGTATTTGCGGTTAAGGTTTGCGGCTGGTGACCCGTGGACGTTGCCCGGATTTGAGCCCCCTGCCTCACGGTAATGGTAAAGTTCCCATTTTGGTCTGCCTGTACCGCATTGTTCGTGCCCACTTCGGTAATCGTTGCAAATGGAACGGCTTCACCATTATTATCTTTTACCTGGCCGGTAATCTTTCTGGTTTGCGCCAGTGCTGCCAGGCTGCAAATGAGCATGGCCGCAAGTAGTAGAAGATTGCGCATAGCATTAGTTTTAAAAAGTAAATCATCGTTCAGTTAGCAGTATGTGCGGTATGCCGATAAATTTTGCGTGGCTGTAACAAAACTTATACGCCTCTAAGACAATCCGGTTTGAAACCACATTTGAATAAATGCTGAAAACCTGCGTGAAACGTGATTATAGCCGACGGAAACGTGAAATTTGAATACTAAGGCATACAAGTGCATGCAGCGGGGGAAGGGTTGAGGAGGTTGAGGATGAGGATGAGGTTTAGCGTTAAGAGTTTAGGGTTTAGGGCGGGTTGTTTTTTGCTGAGTCTTTGGCTACAAAGGATGAGGTAAGAACAAGTCCGGTTGTTTGCTTGTTTTTTTAGACTCCCGTTGCAAACAACAGCCAACACTTGACTGTGTATGGTGGCCTGCTGATACGAACACTCCAAACAACAGGGGGCCACGCATCAAGGAAGAAAAACCGGGGCGATTCTTTTGTATGAAACCCGGGTCATTTTTATTTGTTGTCCCGGGACACGGTTTAGAGATCATCGCGTTCAACAACACCATTAAATCCAACCACCGAATCAGGTAAACTTCTTGGATCAATTAATTGATTACTGACGGGCATATAGGTGGTGTACGTAAATTTTTGTGCAGGATTTGCCGGCACATCAATAATGGTAAACGCTTTTCTTCCCATACCATCATGTCCCATAATAGGTCTTTCGCCATCACCGATACAGCCGGCATTGAGCAAGCGGAATCCATTTTTCTTTGCGGGATACCAGGCATGCTGATGGCCGCTGATATAAAGATCAATTCCATTGTTTTTGAAAAAGGCTAAGGCACTATCTGCACTGGCATTCACTTCGCCCGGTTTATTTTTAGCAGTCACGATCGGATAAAGGGGCAAATGTCCTACCAATATTCTCAACCGTGCAGCACGGGCGGTTTTCTTATTTAATTGAGCCTGCATCCAGTCATATACTTCTGCCGGAACTCGGGCGGCCGCAGCATCCCAGCTCATAAAAAAAACATTGTTTTGGATATAACTAAAATAAAAAGGATAGTGGGTGGTATCAACAAATTGTAAGTTGGTGGCCTGCTTGTTTTCATTCCAGAATTGCTTTGCCAATGAACGGTCGGTTCGATAAGAAGGGGAGGCGTCGTGATTGCCTAATGTAAATGCAAACGGAATGTTCAACTGGTTAACCGGCGTTAATACCGTGTTTTGAAAACCTTTCCACATATCGCGGATGTTTTGTTCGGTAAGGGATGCTTTCTGCCCGGCCACCATATCACCGGCGCATACGATAATGTCTGGTTTTAACCTGGCCAGGTCGTTTATCACAGCGGTCACTTCAGTATTATACGTAACCGACCCATAACTGGAATTTAAATCGCTGATCACTGCAATTTTTAACGCCTTGTCCTTTGTTTCGTTTTTCGTGGAAGACCGGGAAGAAGAGTGATGGGTGCAGGATGATTCAAGCAACAGAAGCAATAAAAAAAATGCCGGGACAGTACGTTTCATTGTTGCAATTTATAGCATAGACCTTATAGAATGGAAATACAGGAGAAGGATTGTTTGACATGGTAACAGGTACGCCGTTGCTGGTATGGCGCACCAGCAACCGATCTACATTCAGTTGCCATGATGTAAAAGAAATTCCAAATGAGCCATACCACCGTGCGGTTGGCGAAAAACAGACAACCCCGGCGCAGGGCAGGTTATTTTTTGAAAATCAATCCGAACGAAAATTCATCTCTTTTTCTTTCCCGCTTAAAGCCTCTGCTGCCTGAATACATTTAATTGCGGGGGCCCGCAGGCGTGCGGCATTGCAAAACCGGGAAACAATGTAGGAGTGAAGTGCCTGCCTGGTTGCAAGCGACAGCCAATCCCTGATTGTGTATGGCTGTTTATGTGCAGGAATACTCCTGGTAGCAGGGGGCATCAAAAAAGCCACTCCCGCCCGGAATGGCTTATGCATGCTGTTACATACGGCTGGTGTTAATACACAACAATGCTCACGGGATCGCTGTACGTTATCTGGCCGCCACCGCCAATAGCAACTACCCGCACCCAGTATTTCTCCCGGTTGGTGAGTCCCGAAAAGGAAAACTTACGGATGGTGCCGGCAAAGGTTTGCCACTGGTTGGCATCGGTAAGCGGGTCTTTGGTGTACTGATACAAAAAGCTGCGGGCTCCTTTGGGCCGCGGGAAGATGCCGCTGATTTCGTTGGGCGAGGGGCCGTTTTTTAAAACAATATTCGAGGCCACATCCAGCACCACCGGCGAGGGATGGTTAGTGGCCAGCGGAAACCCCGACGAACGGGCTATGGCCTCATTGCCTTCGGCTTTGAACAGTATATAATTACCCATGCGGTGCAGCAGGTCGGACAGCGCCAGCTTTTTCTCCCGCTTCAGGGCTTTTTCGTAGCTGCCGCCCAGTTCCGCATTCGCCACCGCCTCCTGGAAGGCTTCGGTAGCTGCGGTCAGTTCGGCCAGGGTGGGTGTGGGGCTGGTGAAATGGCTATTCCCCGTCATCCCTGTAATAACATCCCGCGACGTTACTGACAACACGGGATCCGACATAAAGAAAAATCCGTTTTTGGTTCGTAAACTCATAAGAATTGGTTTTGGAATTAAAAAAATTTGTTTCGATCAGAGTTGCCGTTGGCCAACGTGCATTTCAAAGTTTTAAATAATTTTCAGCACCTGCAATAGCCATGGAAGCGGGTTTGCGGCCAAAAAACACCTTAAAAATTATAATTATTTGAAAACCAAAACAATATCAAAAGCGTTCGTAAATCGTAACCTGCTGGTTTTCAATAAAAAATTTTTGAATTATTTTTTTGATAAATGCCCAATGGCTTGCTGGTAAGGGGTGAATGGTGAGGGGGGAATGGTGAATGGTGAGTGGAAAGGGGCACAATAAAAGGAAGGGTTGCTACTTGGTTTACTACCTTACCCCACAACCTTTCTTCCATGATAAGGCTCGTCTTTCCCTTCTCCAATATTTTTTCAACCGCACCCCCACGATTC
The DNA here is from genome assembly GCA_023392575.1 of Bacteroidota bacterium. Taxonomy (GTDB): domain Bacteria; phylum Bacteroidota; class Bacteroidia; order Chitinophagales; family Chitinophagaceae; genus Flavisolibacter. The sequence goes on from JAEVYV010000375.1 coordinate 11,116, forward strand.
CTCTAATGTAATCAGAGTCGTCCTGCCCCTCTCCACGTGGAGAGGGGCGGCAGAGACCCCGAAAATCGGAGTGTGAATGGGGTGAGGTGGAAAGAACAAGTGATAATAACTTATACACCGTTTTAGCAGCGCAGTCCTCCACACATTCCGCTTTCTTTTTTCCTTCTCCTGAAGGAGCAACCGTAGGTTGGGAACATAGTTCGGGCACGACGAAGGAGTGCCGGATGAGGTGGAGAGGGGTGGCAGTTTCTCCAAATAGCGGAGAGATAGTTGGGGTGAGGTTGAAATTAACTGTAAGCAGGTTTAATACAGGTATTCCTTGCTCCACACCTTTCCATTATGAAAGAAAATGGAAACGGTATCTTATGAAGGTGGCAGCCCCGAACAGCGGAGAGATAATGGGGTGAGGTTGCACTTCCGGAATAACCCCATCACAAGCAAGCAGCAATCTTCTGCAAAACCTTCTCTGTTTCTTTTATAACTTCTTTATTCCAAAACCGCAACACCGTAATGCCGTGTTCATTTAATAAAACGGTTCTTGCCTGATCGTACTCCTTTGCTTCGTCACTATTGTGGTGGTTGCCGTCCAATTCAATGGCCAGTTTGCACTCGTGGCAGTAAAAATCAAGCACATAATCAGCAAGGGCATGCTGCCTTCTGAATTTCTTTCCTTTTACTTGCCGATTACGAAGAAGAGCCCAGAGTTTTTGCTCGGCTTCGGTTGGTGTGGCCCGTAATTCCTTTGCATGCTGATGAACGGAGGCTTTAGCGCCCAGGTGCAGATGGCCGGAATATTTGTGCGGGTTCAAAGCAGTGTAGTGTTGATATAAATATAAAAAACGCCCTGGAGTTTTTCAACCGCACCCCCACGATTCCTCTACTGCTGGCAGAGTCGTCCTGCCCCTCTCCAAACAGATTCTGCGTCCTTTTTTCCTTCTCCTCGAGGAGCAACCGTAGGTTGGGAACATAGTTCGGGCACGACGAAGGAGTGCCGGATGAGGTGGAGAGGGGTGGCAGAGACCCCGAAAATCGGAGTGTGAATGGGGGTGAGGTGGAAAGGTGAGGAACCAAGGTGAGATAGTACGGTGCGATGGTAAGAGCTCGTAAGCTGCGGTCCTGATAAAGTAGAACAAGCCGTTTTAGCCCCTCAGTAAACCTAAACCAAAGGAAGTTTCATTTTTACACCCAGCCGCTTGGGGTGGACAGAAAACCAGTGAAACCTAAGCTGTCAGACATGAGACAAGCATGAACGATGAAGGAACTGTTTCCGGTTTCACGTTTCACGTTTGCCGTTTCACGACTGCCCTTCTAAAGTGGTCCACAAAAGAAAGAGTAAGGAGAAGAAAGTGGATCGTTTGCGCCCTAAAAGAGAAAGGTTTTGAGCAAAACGTGACAGCTTTTTGCAAAAACGGAAAAGCTTTTGGGTAAAATGATAAAGCTTTTGGCAAAAATGATAAAGCTTTTTGCAAAAACGGAAAAGCTTTTACGTAAAACGATAAAGCTTTTGGGTAAAATGCTAAAGGAATTGAGCAAAAAG
>JAEVYV010000057.1 GCA_023392575.1 Bacteroidota bacterium
TTTTTTGCATGAAGATGTAAAGGCAATGCTGGACAGCTTCAAAAAAAGGTTCTCCTTTGTTCTGGCCGCCGGAGGCTTTGTTTATACAAAAAACCAGGAAGTGCTGTTGATCTTCCGACGGGGGAAGTGGGATTTGCCCAAAGGGAAACTAGACGAGGGAGAGGATCTGGAAACCTGCGCCCTGAGGGAAGTAAAAGAAGAAACCGGCCTGGAAAAGATAGAGCTGCAAAAACCGCTCACGACCACGTCCCACACCTATCACCAGTACGGGGAGTATATTTTGAAGGAATCGCACTGGTTTTTGATGACCGGCGAGCAAACAGCGGTGTTTACCCCCCAAGCGGAAGAAGATATTGAAAAGTGTGAATGGGTAGCCATCAGCAACCTGGCGCCGTATATGGAAAACACACATGCCTCCGTGGCCGATGTGGTAAAGGCCGGCGTCAGCATTTTACACGAAGCAAAGGAGGTTTAGGCAAATCGTATTTTCGGATCGGACTGGCGCAGGGTTTTTAACACCACATCCGGCACAAACTGCGATACATCGCCGCCATAACGGATCACATCCCTTACCAGGGTGGAGGCAACCGAAGTGTATTTGGGAAGACAGGTCAGGAAAATGGTTTCAATATTTTCATCCAGACTTCGGTTCATGTCGGCAATTGCTTTTTCGTATTCGAAATCATTTACATAACGAATGCCCCGCAAAATGTAGTTGGCATCGACCTTTTTACAACAGTCCACCGTCAGTCCTTCATAAATAATAGACTCGATCTTCGGTTCGTTTTTAAAAATTTCTTCCAGCCAATGCACCCGCTGCTCTGCCGAAAACATGGGCTTTTTATTGGAGTTAACCCCAATGCCTATAAAAAGCTTATCAAAAAGGGGAAGAGATCGCTCAATGATGTCGATGTGCCCAAACGTAACCGGGTCAAAGGTGCCGGGGAATAAACCAATGCGCATGCAAATAAATTGAGTGGAAAATTAGGATGAATTTCGGTCACCAGCCAATAAATACAAAGCAGCCATGCGAACCGCTACTCCGTTTTCTACCTGTTGCAAAATAATGGATTGGTCGCTGTCGGCCACATCGCTGTCCAGCTCCACCCCCCGGTTAATGGGCCCGGGATGCATGATGGTGATCTTTTTATTGAGGCTGTCCAGCAACCGCCTGTTAATTCCGTAGGCCAAGCTATACTCCCTTAGCGAAGAAAACAAAACCTGGTTCTGTCTTTCCAACTGGATGCGCAACACATTGGCCACATCACACCATTGCAAGGCTTTCTTCAGGTTGTACTCCACCCGAACGTTGAACGCCTGATCAATGTACTTAGGTATCAAGGTTGGAGGGCCACAAACCACAACCTCTGCGCCCATTTTGGTGAGCAGGTAAATATTGCTTTGCGCCACCCGGCTGTGCATGATATCGCCGATAATGGCCACCCGAACGCCTTTGAGCGTTTCAAACTTTTCCAGTATGGAAAACGCATCCAGCAAAGCTTGTGTGGGGTGTTCGTTAATTCCATCGCCGGCATTAATAATGGCGGCAGGAATGTGTTTTGCCAGAAAGTGGGGTGCACCACTGGCACTGTGCCGCATCACCACCATATCTACCTTCATGGACAGGATGTTGTTTACGGTATCCAGCAGGGTCTCGCCTTTGGAGACGGAGGATCCCGAAGCACCGAAGTTCACGGTATCGGCAGACAAGCGTTTTTCCGCCAGTTCAAAAGAAATCCGGGTGCGGGTGGAATTTTCATAAAATAAATTCACCACCGTAACGTCGCGAAGAGACGGAACTTTTTTGATGGGCCGTTGTAAAACGTCCTTAAACTGTTTTGCGGTGTCTAATAACAAGGAAATATCTGAGGAATGAAGATCCTTTATTCCAAGAAGATGTCGGGTAGAAAGCGCCATTAAAAATCAAAGATAAAGGAAATAGAGTTTTTGTTCGAAGTTTAGGGTTTTTCGGCTCTGTGCGGTCAGCTATCAGCTGGCAGATTCTGACTTTCTCAATCCAACAACACCACTTCGTCTTTTTTATCCTTTTCGCTCCACAACACTTTTACCTTTTGGGTAACAATGGAATCAATTGATTTGCCGGTATAATCGGGCTGAATGGGAAGTTCGCGGCTGTACCTGCGGTCAATTAAAACCATTAACTCCACTTTTTGGGGGCGGCCAAAATCCATCAACGCATCCAGTGCCGCCCGAATGGTTCTGCCGGTGTAGAGAACATCATCAATCAACACGACTTTTTTCCCCTCGATGGAAAACAGTATATCGGTTTTATTGGGCACATGCAATTCCTTTCTGATGTCGTCCCGGTAAAACGTAATATCCAGTTTGCCGTATGGAATCGTTGCAGGACCGGCTTCTGCTTTTATTTCCTGCACAATACGATCCGACAAATAAATACCGCGGGGTTGAATGCCGATCAGTACCGTATTTTCCAACGCCACATGATTTTCCAGGATCTGATTTGCCAGCCGCTTAATGGTGAGTTGTATCTGCTGCTCGTTTAGTAGTGACTTCAAAAGAGAATTTTTGATAAAAATAGGCATTGATGCGGTAGGAGGCAAAAGGCAAGAAGTAAAAAGTCAAAATTCAAAAGGCAAAGGAACTTTACAGCGTAGCCTCTTTTTTACTTTTGAATTTTGACTTTTTGAAACGGGCATGCTGCAATTAGCCCGGCTTTAAAAATTATGTTGTATTTTATTCGTAAGCGCCGAACTGATAAAACAGGCCTATCTGCAGCACCCGGTTCCTTAATTTGGTGCCGGCTATATTAGCAGGGTTGTTATCATCCAGCACATTCAAAAAGCCCCAGTTGTACCGGGCATCATTACCCAATCCCACCCGTGTCACAAAGCCTATGCCGCCGCATGCAGCAACATCAAACTTCTTCAGTTCACTTTTAATATCACGTTCCGTGACGCCGGCCACATTACTGATGTCTTTGTTTTTGGCACTCAACAAATAGCTAAGCTGAGGTCCCAGCTCCACATAAAAGCCACCGCTAGCTGGTCTTGCCTGAAACATCAAAGGAAGGTTCAGATAATGCAGATGTGTTTTGTAGTTGGAAGAAACGGAACCGGTAGGGGTAGCTATGTTAATTCTGCTTTTGGCGCCTTGCAGGCTGTATAACAACTCCGGCTGAAACTTAATAACCGAACCCATTGGTACGTTCACAAAAAAACCGCCGTGAAAACCGGTTTTTGTATTGGACTTAAAATCAGCCGAGCTGGGGTAATCTTTATTATTCAAAGTGGCAATGTTCACTCCACCTTTAATGCCAAAACGGGATTCTACAGCCATATGCGTGGTTAATTGAGGCTGGTTCTGAGCAAATACAATGACTCCGGCTGATAAGGCTAATGCAAACAAACTGATCTATTTCATACGTTAACATTTAAGGTTGCTATAGGTATGCAAAAAAAAGGCCGCTGATAGCGGCCATATTAATTTTTTTAATGGGGATGCTTTACCTCGATTTTGCCTTATGGTTATGGTCCAGCATATAGAAGATACTCAACTGAAAGTTTCTGCTTTTTCCCTCAGCGGCTGCCGGTTCGGTAATCTTGCTTAATCCAAGAATATAGCGGCCACCCACACCAAAGCCCGAATAGGTTAAATAGTTAAGGCCAAAGCCAAGCCCGACATTGGTTGACTTAAAAACATCGTTATTGTTGTCGTTGCTAACCATCAAGCCTAACTGTGGACCGGCCTCCAGCCGAAACCCGTTGTTAAACATGTATTGAAGCATCACCGGTATATTGATGTAATCTGTTTTCCAGGTATATTCTCCGCTGGCTACGGTCTGCTTCACTCCTTCGGTAGAGTATTGTACTTCGGGCTGAAGACCCCACTGCGGAGATAAATGAATATGGGAAAGCAAACCCACATGAAAGCCTATTCGATTATCAAAATTTGTGTTGGGAATTTTCCAGTTTATATTGGAAATATTTACACCGGCCTTCAATCCAAACTTGGCATTTTGTGCAAAAACAATTGTGCTGGCAGCTAAAATCAATGCTAATAAACTGATCTTTTTCATAGTAGGTTATTTTTTTTCTGTGTTAAGCAAATAAGAGGCCGCAATTTACGTGCAGCAGTTTGTGTTATAAAAAAAGCTGCACTCAAATGCAGCTTCAAAAATTATGTTTACGGGTTGTAATGGTTATTTACTTAATCTGCCTCCACCAATAAAGGCACCAATTTTAATGCCTAAGTAGTTGTTGTTGATGGAACCGGTTTTACCCATAACATTATATTCGATAGCCATGCGGAAATGGCCTGCTTCGAAACCTACCCGTGGCGCCGCACCAAATTTACTGGA
>JAEVYV010000067.1 GCA_023392575.1 Bacteroidota bacterium
GGTTTGAGCAGGGGAAAATCCGGTTCGGATGGAAGCCCGGTTCGGGGCCGGGGCAGTAATCATTAATCGGTTTAAAACCGATCACCTTAAAATCTATATCATGTCAAAGCATTCAAAAAAAACCGAAAGGGAAGAAAGGGACAAGGCGGTGGAAAGAGTCAGTACTCCCAACCGGACGGATCAGGATGCCAACGCCGATACCGGGGGCACCACCGACATGGACAGCAGCATTCGAAAAAAACACAGCACAGGTACGGGTTCAGGCATGGCTACCAAACGCTCTGTGAGCGGTAGCGATTTTGATGGCCAGGTAGTGGATCAGTAGGCCGCAAACCAATGCTGAGCCTGCCTTTGGTTGTTGACTATGTTCTACAACCCCAAAAAGTCCCCTGTTCTTTTCCGGTTGTTTTTACCGCTATAAGAGCAAGTCCGGTTTGGGCTGTTGGGCACAATGTTTTTATAGATAAGATCAGTTCTCAATTTTTTGACATTAAAACCTACAGTTATGGCAGAAAACAGAAATCAAAATCAAGATCAGAACAGAGGCTCAGGTATGGGTAATCAATCTCAGGGCGGTTCACAAAGTGGATCACATTCCGGATCAGGTTCCCAATCAGGAATGGGCGGTTCTCAATCCGGCAGCAGTTCGGAGCGTGGCTCCGGCGGCATGGGCGGTCAAAGCCAGGGCACTAGTGGTTCCCAATCCGGTACGAGCGGGTCGCAGTCCGGAAGAACCGGTAGTGGCAGCTCCGGCAGTTCTGGTCAGGGTTTGCAAGGTGGCGATCAGGGCCGTGGCGGCAGCACCGGAACCGGTAATACGGGCCGTAGCGGCAGCGAATCGGGTTCTCGTAGCGGCCAGGGCGGCATGTAGTCTGCATGAACCTGGTTACAAACGATTCTTGTTAGAAAAATCAACTCATTAAGCCCTTTTAGGGCTTAATGAGTTTAAAAACAGTAAAGCACAGGTTATGAAAAACGAGGAGAAAAACAAAAAAACCCGTCCGGAAGCCTATCCCCGGCCTACCGAAACGGATTCGCAGCTAAAAAACCAACCGGAATTTATTGACCAGCAGCCCAATGATTTTGAAGACAAATCCATCAGCGACATTCCGGTAAAGGATAACAACCGGCTGGCAGAAGAGGAAAGGGAGCAAGCCCAAAGAGGCTGATGATTGCCCGGGCCACTCTGCTCCTTGCACTTTTTCCGCGGCTCATTGCTAGGCATAAATTCTTTCCACGGCTTCTCTGTATTTTTCCATGACTACTTTTCTTTTTAGGGAAAGTTTGGGCGTCATTTCGCCGGTGTCAATCGTCCACTCGTTGGGAAGCAATTCAAATTTTTTTATCTGCTCCACATGGTTAAAGTATTTGTTGAAACTTTCGATCAGATCTTTGTACAAAGCAACCACTTTGGGATGCCGGATCAGTTCTTCGTTGGAAAGGTTCTCATCTAGTTTTTGCTTGCAGCCCCAGTCGCGGAGGTTGCTGAAAGCCGGAACAATTAAAGCCCCTACGAATTTTTTTTCCGCTCCCACCAGCATTACCTGTTCAATAAAAGGAGATTCTTTTAATTTGTTTTCAATGGGCAGCGGAGCCACATACTTGCCCCCGCTGGTTTTGAAAAGTTCCTTTTTTCGGTCGGTGATTTTTAAAAACTTATTGTTCACCATCGTGCCAATGTCGCCGGTGGCATACCATCCGTCCTGAATGACTTCAGCGGTCAGATCGGGCCGTTTGTAATAGCCCATCATGATGTTGGGGCCCTTGCACAAAATCTCTCCGTCTTCGGCAATTTTTACCTCCACATTGTCAATCAATGGCCCTACCGTTCCAAACATGCGGTCCGATTCGGGCTCAAAACGGTTGACGGCAATTACCGGCGAGGTTTCGGTTAAGCCATAGCCTTCCATGATGATGATCCTGGCGGCGGTGAAAATGCGGATCAGCCGCACCTGACAGGCCGCTCCGCCGGTAACAATGCACAGGATGTTATTGCCCAGTGCTTCCCGCCATTTGCTGAAAATGAGTTTATTGGCAAGGCTTAGCTGAAGCCGGTACCAAAGCCCCTGGTTTTTGTTGATCTCAAACCGTTCGGCAAGACCGTGCGCCCAGAAAAACAGTTTTCTTTTCACCCCCGTCAGCTCGTTGCCCTTAGCCATGATCTTGTCGTATACTTTTTCCAGCAGCCGCGGCACAGTGGTGAACATATTTGGCTGCACTTCTTTTAAATTTTCGCCTATGGTTTCCAGGCTTTCGGCATAGTAAATTGAGGTATTGCGGAAAAGATAGAGGTAGGTCACCATCCGCTCAAAAATATGGTTCAGCGGCAAAAAGCTCAAGGCCTTAAATTTTTCGCCGGGCGGGAAACAGTTCATGCTGGCCATTACATTGGAAAGAATGTTGCGGTGCGAAAGCATCACGCCTTTGGGGGTGCCGGTAGTGCCGGACGTGTAAATAATGGTGAAGAGATCTTCGGTGGTGATTTTTTCTGAAATGGCGCTGAGTTGTTCGTAGTGCTCTTGTTTGCCCAGCGGCAAAAGCTGCTCCCAGTGAATGGCGCCTTCCACGTGTTCGAAGCTGTAAATATTTTTGATGGAAGGAATTTTGCTGCGGACGTTCTGCACTTTGTGAAACAGCTCCTCGTCGTTGACAAAGACGGCCTTTACCTGGGCGTCGTTTAATACAAACTCTAAATCGTTAATGTGAATGGTGGGGTAGAGGGGAACCAGGATGGCGCCCATTTGCTGCACTGCCAGGTCGAGGAACATCCATTCCGGGCGGTTTTTGGCGACTATGGCTATTTTGTCGCGGCCTTCCATCGACAGGTCGCCGGCGCCGTATCCCGAGGCCAGCAACCCGGCGCTGAGCTGATCGACAATATCTTTTACTTCCGCGGTACTGTACCGGCGCCATTGGCCTGCTTCCTTGGCCGCAAACGTGGCTTCGTTTCCATCAACTTTTAATTGCTCTGCAAGGCAATCGAATAACCTGTGGGGTTGGTTCATGTATAAACTGTTTTCAAAAGAACAAATTAACTAATTCGCACGACATTGTCGGGGAGCGGCAATCACAGAGGAGGAACAATGGACACACGTGCGTAAAAAAGCCCTTCAATGGAAGTTGAAGGGCTTTGAATTTATTTTGATGGAACAAGATCCGCACGGGCTGGCAAGCGTCCCGTCTCATTCCTTAAAGCTGCTGGTAGTGCTGCCCCGCCGGCATTTTGAACACACGGCCTTTTTGAAAGGAGGTGAACTTGCTATAGGCTTCGGCATTTGTTTTGGTCCACTGATCAAAGGCCGAAAGATTTTCCACCGTTCCAAACAGCCATTGGTTGTACGCCTCAAACATGCCTTCGCGAATGAGCTGCTGCTGGTAGTCAAACAACCGGAAGGGAAACTTAGAAGCCTGGTTTTGGTACCAGTCCAAAATAAACCGCGTCCGGATCATGCCCAGCGTTTCGGTGGTCAGGCCCTTATCGGCCAGGGAAGCCTGTTTGTTGAAGGTTTCCAGCACAGCGCTGGCAAAGGGACTGTACTTCACCTGTTCCTTACCGTTGTCGATATTGTTGAACAGCTTTTCCTTATATGCCTGCAACAAAAGTTTTTTCATTTCGGTGGCCCGCTCGGTGAGGTATTCCATGTTGACAAAGATTTCGCCATAAATCAGGGTCCAGACCTTGTCTTTGGTGTAAAAATAATACAGGGCGGCGTTGTAGTAGTTGCCGGCAAAAGAAGGCGCTACCTCAATGCCCTTTTCCCAAAGCTTTATGGCGCCGTAATCTTTTTTGGCCCACAGCAGCTCGCCGTATTCGCTGTAAAGCGGACCGCTGTTCGGAAATTTTTTCAACCCCTTTTTATACATTTTGTCGGCTTCTTTTACTTCTTCCAGCGCTTTGTAAACATTGCCGCCGATCTGGTATACGACTACGTCGGCATCATCACGGTCCAGCATGGGTTTTACCTGTTCCAGGGCTTTTACATAGTCTCTTTTATAGTAATAGGCAAGGGCCAGGTCTTTTTGCAGGTCGAGGTTTTTGGGGTCGCCGGACAAAGCCCTGTTCAATACCAGTATGGCGTTGTTCCAGTCGCCGGAACGCATAAAATTGCGGGCGGCTTCCTGAGGCGTTGCTTCCTGTTGTGCAAACGCAGTTGCAAACGCAAGTGCAGAAAATAAAAAGAGGACAAATTTTTTCATACGTCAAAGTAAAAATTAAAAAGAGACGCTACCCAACGCCTCTTTGTAAAATAACAAATTGTTTGAGGTTTGAGATTTAGGTTGAGGTTAAGGTTTAGGCTTAGGACAAACTGAAAATGAATAACAAGCAGTTTTCAATTTGTCAAATACTTTATTCAACCTTCCAACCTTAACCTAAACCTCAAATGCAATGCGTCAACAGGCCGTCACGCAGTTTGGGTTCAAACCAGGTGCTTTTGGGTGGCATGACATTGCCGCTGTCGGCAATATCAAACAGCTGCTGAATGCTGACAGGGTGCAAACTAAATGCCACTTTCATTTCGCCGCTGTTGACCCTTTTTTCCAGTTCGCCCAAACCTCTGATCCCGCCCACAAAATCAATGCGTTTGTCGGTTCGGGGGTCTTTGATGTTGAGGAGCTTATCCAAAATGTTTTCCTGCAGAATGGTAACGTCCAGTACACCAATGGGGTCGTTTTTAAACGTGCCTGCTTTTGCGGTCAGGGCATACCATTGGTTGCCCAGGTACATCCCAAATTGGTGCAGTTCTTTTGGCGAAACTGCCGCATCAGCGCTTTCCACGGTAAATTCTTCCCTTAGTTTTTCGATGAACTCCGCGTCGCTCATGCCATTCAGATCCTTGGCCAGGCGGTTGTAATCCAAAATGGCCAGTTGGTTGGCAGGAAAGATGGTGGTTAGAAAATATTGGGCCTCCGCGCTGTCGGGCAGGGCCTGGCTTACTTTGGCGGCCGATGCGGCCCTGTGGTGGCCATCGGCTATATAGGTGAACGGAATTTTATCTTGAAACAAATTGGTGATCACATCAATGGTGGCAGCGGTGTCTACCACCCAAATGGTGTGCACCACGCCATCGTCTGCGGTAAAATCGTATTCGGCCGGGTGGTGTTTTTTCCAGTGCTCGAAAACATCATTTAGTTCTTTAAGATCCTTGCAGGCCAAAAACACGTTTCCGGTTTGGGCCCGGGTGGTGCGGATGTGGTCAATGCGGTCCTGTTCTTTTTCAGGCCGCGTAAACTCATGTTTTTTGATGACGTCGTTGAAATAATCCTGAACAGAGGAAACGCAAACCAAACCGGTTTGGGTGCGGCCCTTCCAGCCCAGTTCGTAAATATAATAGCAGGGTTCATTTTCAAAGAATAAAATGCGCTGGTCAATCAGGTGCTGCAGATTTTCTTTTGCTTTTTGGTACACGGCTTCGCTGTGAATGTTTGCATCAGCGGGTAAATCAATTTCCGATTTGGTGACATGCAAAAAAGACAACAAATTGTCTTGTGCTTCTTTTCTTGCTTCTTCGGAATTCAACACATCGTAGGGCCTGGATGCTACCTGTGCGGCGTATTCGTTGTGCGGACGCAGCGCTTTAAAGGGTTTGATGATCGCCATGAGTTTCTGATTAATTGATTTGTTCTGTAGTAAAGATGGAGGATTTTTCCTTTATGCTTGTTTCAGCCTGTATCGCCGTCAGTGTTCCGGCCTACTGCGTCGGGGCGCTGACGGCGATACTTGTCTTGCCTTGTTATTCTTTGGCTTACCCGGGTGATCAGGATTTTGTTTGTGCAAAATGTTTCATCAAATCGGTAAATGCCTTCACGCTGTCGTAAGGCAGGGCGTTGTACATGGAAACTCGAAAGCCGCCCGTGGTGCGGTGGCCTTTGATGCCAATCATGCCTTCTTTTTCGCAAAGCGTCACAAATTCTTTTTCCGCTTCGGCATCGGTTGTCACAAAAACCGCATTCATCTTACTGCGGTCTTCCGGCTCCACCGTGCCTTTAAAGATGGGAAGCGCATCCAGGGTGTCGTAAAACAGTTGGGCCTTGGCCTTGTTTCTTTTTTCCGCTTCTGCCACCCCGCCAATGCTTTTCAGCCAGCGCAGGGTAAGCATGCACACATAAATGGCAAACACCGGCGGGGTGTTCAGCAAAGAGCCGGCTTCAATATGGTTGCGGTAATCCATCATGGTGGGCAGGGGCCGCTGCACTTTGCCCAGGCATCTTTTGTTGACCACCACTATGTTCACCCCGGCGGCGCCAATATTTTTTTGCGCCCCGGCATAAATCAAATCAAACTTATTGAAGTCCACCTCACGGCTTAGAATGTCGCTGCTCATGTCGGCTATCAGCGGCACATTTTTATTATAAAACAAAGAAAGGTCTTGCCACTGCGTGCCGTAAACCGTATTGTTGGTGGTCAGGTGCAGGTAAGCCGAAGAAGGGTTTACTTCAAACTGTTTGGGCAAGTAGCGGTAGTTTGCTTCTTTGGAACTGCACACCACGTCCACGTTTCCAAACAGCCTGGCTTCCTTGATGGCTTTGGCGCCCCAGATGCCCGTATCGGTATAAGCTGCGGTTGCTTTTTCATCCAGCAGGTTCATGGGCACCTGAAAAAAATGCGTGGAAGCCCCGCCGTGCAAAAAA
>JAEVYV010000079.1 GCA_023392575.1 Bacteroidota bacterium
GGCATGGGTTTCCACCAACTCCTTCAAAACAGCATCGGTATCATTGTAAATAAGATGCCCGTGTTTTTCGATCTTATCAATAAAAATTTTGAATTGCTCCAGGTAATTTTCAAAAGTGGGAAACACATTAATGTGATCCCAGGCGATGCCGGTGATAACGGCAATGTGAGGGAACAAAAAATGAAACTTGGGCTGTTTTTCCACCACGCTGGCCGGGTATTCATCTCCTTCGCACACAATCACCGGCGCATCGGTAATTTTTACCGATTGGGCAAACCCCTGAAGCCGGGCGCCAACCAGGTAATCAAACTCTTTTCCGTCCTCCCGCAGCACATGCATGATCATGGACGTGGTGGTGGTTTTTCCATGACTGCCGCCAACCACAACCCGGGTTTTGTTTTGGCTTTCGCGAAAAACATACTCGGGAAAAGAATAAACCGGCAAGCCCAGTTCCTTGGCCTGTAAAAGCTCTGGATTGTCGGCCCTGGCATGCATGCCCAAAATAACCGCATCCAGGGTTGGGTCAATTTTTTGGGGATCCCAGCCAATCTGTTCCGGCAAAATGCCTTCCGCCGCCAGATTGCTTTTAGCCGGTTCAAAAATCTCGTCGTCGCTGCCCGTGACCTGGTAGCCCTTTCGCTTCAAGGCTATGGCCAGTTGGTGCATCACACTGCCTCCTATGGAAATAAAATGGATCTTCATTTGTGGATTTAAACTTTGTTAAAAAATACCGGGAATAATCAATCAACCGCCTTTCTGCCCAATTGGCCTGCTTATGGATTGGAATAGACTACAGGCGCCTTTCATTTAAGGTTTTCATGGCTATATTTGCATAATATACGGCAAATTAAGCCGTTTTAATCCAAACATATTTGTTATGAAAAACAAAACTTTTCCCCTTACCTTACTGCTTGCCGCCGCCCTTATTTTTGCTTCATGTGCCCGCAAGGGATATGGGTGCCCCTCTACCGTTTCCATACAAAAACCTACTGTCGAGAGAAACAACATTTAATTTTTAAAATTATTGTGTATGCATTGGATTCATCTGACCGATGAAGAGCAGTTGAAACAGATTGTATGTAAATCGCAAAACAGGCCTCAGGTTATTTTTAAGCACAGCACCCGGTGTTCCATCAGTTCTGTGGCCCTGCAACGCTTGCAGAAGGCAGACCAACCCTTTGATATTGATTTTTATTTTCTAGACCTGATTGCTTTCAGAGGCTTGTCCAACAAAGTTTCTGAGGTTTTTCAGGTAACCCACGAATCGCCCCAGGTACTGGTGATTAAAGACGGCGATTGCATCTACGATGAAAGCCATCTTGCCATCTCTATGAACGAGATCGTGGAAAGCGCCCATGCTGCTTAAGGCCATCAAACTTATTCGCCCCGGGTTTCTTGCTACCAACCGGTAGCTGAAGACGTCCGGGGCGATTGCATTTGGGCCGTACCTCTAAAGAAATTAGACTTCAACGGGCCCGACTTCGGGCAAATTATCCTTAGCTTTGTTTTCCTTTAACCCAAACAACAAAATACTATGGTACGCAACGCAACTGCCGTTTGGAACGGCGCAGGAAAAACAGGCAATGGTCATTTAACAACAGCAAGCAAGGTTTTAAGTCAAACAGCTTACTCCTTCACCTCCCGGTTTGAAAACGGAGAAGGAACCAATCCGGAAGAACTGGTGGCAGCGGCACACGCGGGTTGCTTTACCATGAAACTGAGTTTCGTACTGGGCGAAGCCGGCTTTACACCCGACAGCCTTGAAACCAAATGCGAAATCACTTTTGAAAACGGAGCGGTTACCAAATCGCACCTCGTTGTCCAGGGAAAAGTTCCCGGCATCAGCAAGGAAAAATTTGACGAATGTGTGAAAAACGCAGAGCAAAACTGCCCCATCTCCAAGCTATTGAATACGGCTATTTCTTCCGAAGCTAGTTTAGCATAAGATAAAAGGAAATAGCTGCTTCACCGGCAGCTATTTCCTTTTATAAAAATACAGGTTGACACTGCTTCCAAAGCCTTTCTCGCTTAACGTAAAAAAGCCGCTGTTGTCCGCAGCAAAAGTTACCGCCTCGCCCATCGGCTCCATTTTGTACGCAAGTTTTGTGTACTCTTTTTGTATACTTTGTTCCACACTTTCCCCGGGTTTTCTGGTATAATAAAAAAGAGCAGGATAGGTTTTTATGATGATTTCCTTGCCGTCGGCCGATATGGCAGCCCCCACCACGCCGCTATACGGCAGGCTGGCTACCAGTTCGGCTGTATTTACATCGGTAAACGAATAAGGATAGGCGATTTTATACAGCCGGGAGGGCTTGTCTCTTTTGGTGATGATGTAAATCTCCTTGGAATCTGGATCCACCAAAAATGCCTCTGCATCGTGTGAGCCATCGGCATAGCGGAAGCGGATTTTTTGGGCGCCGATCACCGTGTCGGTGGTTAAGGCGGGCTCGGGAAACTTGTAAAAGCCATACTCTGTATAGGTTTGCGCATTGTCGCCGGTCTCGGCTATAAAAATCTCGTTGCCGGCCAGGGTCATGTCTTCCCAATCCCGGTTGGAAGCGCCTTTTATGTAAATTCTCTTTACGAGTGTGCCATCGTGTTTGATAAGACATAACTGCGGGGGATGACCGCTGTCTTCTTGTCCCCAAATATATCCGGGATTCCGCTTGCTGTCTGCAATGCCCGATATTTCGTTTACGGCCGGATTTAGTTTTTTAACCGTGGGAATGGAATCAAACACCATTATATTATCAGCTTCAACAGACGTTTTTTGACAAGAGGAAAACGAAACCAATTGTATATAGGTGCTAAAAAGAGGAAGCAGTGTGAACAGAAGGTATTTTTTTGCCTTGCCAAAGTTAAATTCCGGTTTCATAAAGGGAAAATACGTGCTTAAACAGGCATTACCAAGCTCATCGCTACTTTCTTCACATGCAACACTGCTGCTGGCCCAACTTTTGAATCGAAAAAAATACTAAGAACTTTTACCTAACAGCCCGATAATTTTTTATCTACTTTTCAAGTAGTTACATTGCGCACCCAAAACTCAAAATCATGCGATTTGAGGCCGTTGTACACAACACCCATTACAGCTTTAGCTTCATCAACAATACATCCGTCTTAATATCGACCGACAATGCAGAATACATTTTGTACAAAAACAAGCAGTGGTGCTGCGCCGATATGATCAACGAAAAACTTCTTAAAAGCCTGGGAAATGCTATAGAAGACCATTTAAGCGCTGGCGTTCCTGATCACAAATACTTGTAAACTCTGTCTTTATAATCGGTTAATTCATCCAGCGTTCTTAGTTCATCAAATTTTTCAATGTTTCCGCTGTGCTGTCGCCTGGTAAGCAACACGCTTTTTCCATTTACAATGGCCTGCTTTGCCCTGTCGAAAACCCTCTCCAGCTCAATCATATTGTTAATGGTCTGCCATTCTTCAATATCGTTCACATTGATGATGTAATCCTGCATTTGTTTCCTTTTGCTGAGTTTGCAAATCTATGTCCATTCAATAATTCTCAGCAAACTCAGCAAAAAAGTACTGGTATGATAATGGCAACTTTTTCTTAAAAAAGTTATGGACGTGATCATACAATCGCTTGGATTTAAAGCTGGCACCGAACTGGAATCATACATTCGCCAAAAACTGGAAAAGCTAACGCCCAATGAACACATCGTCCGGGCAAATGTTACCCTGTTTTTAGGGCCCGACCGGGCCACGCCAAACACTTATTGTGAAATCCGCCTGGAAGTGCCCGGCAACGATCTTTTTGTAAAAGAACAGAGTGCGGCGTTCGAACAATCGGCAGATGCTGCGGTAAACAAACTTCAGGGCATGCTTAGAAAAGCCAAAGAAAAACAGGTGGATCAATTGCACGGCAGAATCACGGATTAGAGATGACAACCGGCCTCTTTTAAAGAGGCTAGTTGATTCTTTTATGGCAGCGAAACCAGGAACTTTGCGGTCAAACAAATTGTATGAGCTATGAACAGATGGCATACAGGGAGCTGAAAGCCTGGCAAAAGCAAATGATGCAAAACCCCTCTTTGCTGGACAAGCTTTCCAAAAAAATGCAAACCAAACTAAACAGCTTTATTCCAGAGAAAATACACCTAGTTGTTACCACCACCATCAAGCAAATGACCCGGGGTGTTTTGTTTGGCGCTGGATACACCACCAAACCACCCGCCCTGATTCATTCGCTGGCGGAAACGGAAGAACAAGTGCTGCAACTAATTACTGCGTACAAACGAACCGCATCGGTTGAGGGCGGCATTACCGGAGCCGGAGGAATTTTGCTGGGCCTTGCCGATTTCCCCATCCTCATCACTCTTAAATTGAAAATGCTGTTTGACATTGCCACCCTTTATGGCTTTGATGTAAAAGATTATAAGGAACGCCTGTACCTTCTGCACATTTTTGGACTTGCCTTCAGCAGTCAGCAGCACCGGCGTCAATTGTACGAACACACGCAGGACTGGGATCTCAAAAAGGAAAAACTTCCCAACGACATCCACCAGTTTGACTGGAGAGGTTTTCAGCAGGAATACCGCGACTATATAGACCTTGCAAAAATGGCCCAATTGATCCCGGGCATTGGCGCAGTGGTTGGCCTGGTAGTCAACTACAAGCTAATTAAAAAACTGGGACATACGGCCATGAACGCCTATCGCATGCGCTTGTTCTCAAAAAATTCAATCGGTACAATTATGCGTTAATGGTATTCAAAGAAGAAGGCATACCCCTGCAGCAATCAGCGTATTTAAAAAATTGACCACATCGTTGTGCAGCAACCGTTTTCGTTCCCATAAAGCACCCAGCAAGGAGTCGGCAAGATTGCCGATCGTTCCGGCTATTATGATCAAAAAAAAATTTTCACCCCATCCAAACCCGGCGGAGTAAACAACCGCAATGAGCATGCTTCCGATTACTCCAAACAGTGTTCCCTCCACACTGATCACGCCATCCAGGCCTCTTGTGTCTTTTTTAAAAGAAAGAATGTTATAGAATTTCCGTCCGTAGAGGCTTCCCAATTCGGAGGATAAAGTATCTGCGGTGGCGGAGGAAAAAGCAGCTGCCATCATTAGCTGAAAAAGCTCTTTATTTTGCGGAAACAACCAGGCAAACAAGCCCAGTACCGCTCCTACC
>JAEVYV010000229.1 GCA_023392575.1 Bacteroidota bacterium
GCTGGCATATCGAATGCTCGGCCATGGCCACCAAATACCTGGGCGCCCAGTTCGACATTCACGGCGGCGGCATGGACCTGCTGTTTCCGCACCACGAAAGCGAAATTGCCCAAAGCACCATCTGCAACCACAAAGCTCCCGTTCGTTACTGGATCCACAACAACATGATCACCATTAACAGCCGCAAAATGGGCAAGAGCTATAACAATGTGATTAAACTAACGGAATTGTTCAGCGGTGATCACCCCTTGTTGGAAAAAGCTTATTCGCCCATGACCATCCGCTTTTTCATTTTGCAAACGCACTACCGCAGCACCCTGGATTTTAGCAACGAAGCCCTGATCGCGGCAGAAAAAGGGCTGAAACGCTTAATGGAAGCCTATGAGTGGTTGAAAGATTTACAACTTCTCGAGTTCCCCGGTTCAGAGGTGGACAAAGCGCTGGATGAAAAAGTAATCCGGCTGATTAATGAGTTTGACGATTTTATGAACGATGATTTCAGCACGGCCAAAGTGCTGGCCAACATGTTTGAACTGGTGCCTGTGATCAACTCGCTGAAAGACAAAACCATTGCAACGCAGGCGCTATCCGCTCACACCCTGCAATTACTGCAAGGCCAAATGAAATTGTATGTAGAGGATATTTTGGGCTTGAAAAGTGAAATTGCCAATGAGGACGATAAGCTCAAAGGAGTGATGCAGGTGCTGATCAACCTGCGCAAAGAAGCCCGGGCCAAAAAAGACTGGGCCACTTCGGACAAGATCCGCAATCAGCTAACCGAAATCGGCATTCAATTGAAAGACGAAAAGGACGGCAATATGAGCTGGAATGTGGTGTGAGTTGATTGGTTGATTTGTTGACAGGTTGGCAGGGTTGAAGTTTTACCAATCAACCTTTCAGCGCATCAACGAAGCGCTTTCTCTGCCCTCAGCATTTCCCGTTTGCCTTTGGGTCCGGGCAGTTTTGTTACCGCAAAACCAGCTGCCATCAGGGCCCTGCGCACATCGCCCTTAGAACAATAGGTCACCAGCAGCCCTGCGGGGCCAAGCATGTAGTACATTTTTTCGAACACTTCCCGGGTCCAGAGCTCGGGCTGCGCAGCAGGCGCAAAGGCATCGTAATAAATCAGATCAAAGACCCGGGTTACAGAAAAGTTCAGAAGGCTGGTTTGCTCTTTTCTCAGGGTAAAATAATCGTTGATCCGCACCTCCTCGCCCCAGCTGGATTGGTGCAGGGCTGTGAAACAGGCCTCGTGGTGCAGTGTTTCCGTGTAGTTCAAACCGCCGGCTTCTTCCGGTCCTAGGGGAAATTGTTCAACGGCGGTGTAACGAACCGGCCATTGTCGGCGCTGCGCTTCAATGGCGGTCAAAAACGCATTTAGCCCCGTGCCCAAGCCCATTTCAAACAGGTTGAGCGGTTGAATGGTTGAGCGGTTGAGCAAGTGGCGCAATCCGGCTTCAATAAACACATGCATGGATTCTTGGATAGCTCCATGACGGGAATGATACAGCACATTCAACTCTGGAAGGGCAATGGTATGCGAGCCATCGGCAGTGACAATAAATTCTTTTTCCATTTCCGCCTGTAAAGTTCTGCTTTTCGTTTGTGGTTCTGCTTCTAACTTCGCAATTCTTATCCCTTTTATGTCATATACAGATCATCTTTGCAAAGACAAAAAACTGGCAAGGCTTATCGATGGGCAGGAAGCTTTTACCCTAAAGTTTCATAAAAACATTTGCCTGCGCCTGTGTGCCTCCATCATGAGCCAGCAGCTTTCCACCAAAGTGGCCCAGGTGCTGCACCGGCGCTTTTTGGAGCTATACGGGGGCGAAGAACCCACGCCCCAACAAATTGTAGCCACGCCTTTTGAAATCCTAAGAGGCATTGGACTCAGCAACGCCAAGGCGCAATACGTATTAAACGTAGCCCAGTTTGCCCTTGACCATCAACTGGACGACAAAAAGCTCCAAAAGATGAGCAACGAAGAAATCATTGAACTGCTTACCCAAATAAAGGGTGTGGGCAAATGGACGGTAGAAATGCTGCTGATGTTCACCCTGGGCCGGGAAGATGTTTTTTCCGTGGATGACTACGGCATACAGGTAGCCATGAAGCATGTTTATAAACTTGATGACAGCAGTAAAAAGGATTTCAAAGAAAAAATGCTGAAAATCTCAAAAAAGTGGACTCCTTACAGAACCTATGCCTGTCTTCATTTATGGCGCTGGAAGGACAATGCGCCAGCCGGCTAAAGCGGCCCTAAAATAAACTGTAAAAACTGCCCGGCATTGTGTTCCCTAAATCCGCCGGCAATGAGGCAAATATCTGTTTGAAAAAAATGGGACTTGGGTAAATGCCCTGAATTTTGGGTCCAACGCCATTAGGAATTTGATTAAAAATGGCTATATTTAACCAGCAGTTGTTTTCTCATAAGCAGTTTTCGTTTTAAGGCCGCTTCTCCAAAGAAGCGGTCTTTTTATTCCTCAAGGTAGAATTGTGCCCGTTAGGGATATTCTTCTACACCCGGTATTTGCTATAAGAAAACGGTTCTCCCTCCTGTTCCACAAACATTAGATGTATTGACTAAAATCATACTCAGGCTGAGGGCTTTTTGCCCCGGCTTTATGTAAAGAGAACTGGCACGTTATTCTGATTGGTGAAGGCAAATGATGTTGTATGAAACAAGTGTGGCAAAAAATGATTGAAAACACGGGCGAGACAAACGAAATGTCTTCTACCCGCACTGCGGTTATAATCCTGCTTTTCCTTACTTTTTTTGGAGCCAGCTTTTATGTAATGATCGATAGCCTGCTGAGTTAATTCTTTTTCAACTAACCGGGTAAGCTTGTGAAGAAATGAAAAGATGTGGACGGTAAGCTTACCCCTCTTTGCACTTTATTTTGGAGGTATATGCCGATAATCCAGCCCCGTTTAAATATTTACCACAACGCATTGTTTTAAAAAATGTATTTTGAGCCAGATCTGCTGACCCCATAAAACTGTGCTCATTATGTGCTTCTTTCCTCCATTTTTCCGGTTGATACCGGCTGGCTGTGCCGTAGATTTAGAGGCCTTAAACG
>JAEVYV010000105.1 GCA_023392575.1 Bacteroidota bacterium
AGGACACACCGGTTTTTATGGGCACGGAAAAGATTGCCCAGAAAATGAAATACCCAGTGGTTTATGTGTCGGTCAAAAAAATAAAAAGAGGTTATTATACACTTGGAGCCACTATATTGAAAGAACCGCCTTTTAGTTTGACTGAAGGTGACATCACCACTACGCACACCAAAAGACTGGAATCAGACATTATAGCGCAACCGGAAACCTGGTTGTGGACGCACCGCCGGTGGAAACATGCCCGGGTATAATTTATTCAGTTACTAAAAACGAACAGCAACCCATGCTTTGTGGAAAGGAACTCATTTTGGCTACCAAGCCTTTTGCAAAAGAAATAAGAAGTAAAAGCTGGTTTTATACACTAACAACGTTTGGTTTATTGGTATTGGCCCTGACGGGAACGGTGGTGATGCCTTTTGTGGTTTTAAAAATTGCCTGTAGCCTTTTGGCGGGCTTACTTATAGTCCGCATGTTCATTATTTATCACGACCACCAGCACCATTCCATTCTTACCAAATCAACCCTTGCCAATGCCTTAATGACTTTTTTTGGTATGTATATGCTGTCGCCGACCAGCATCTGGAAGCGGTCACACGATCATCACCATAAACACAATTCCAAATTGTTCAGCGCCAGTATCGGCTCCTACCCGATTGCTACCAAAAAGAAATTTTTAGAAATGTCCGCGAAAGAACGGCGGATTTACCTGGCAACCCGTCATCCGCTTACCATAATATTGGGATACCTGTCCATGTTTGTTTATGGCATGTGCATCCGTTCTTTTGTCAACAATCCCAAAAAACACATTGATTCATTGATAGCCCTAGCTGTACATATTATGGCGGCCGTGCTTATTTTTTGGCTGTTTGGCTGGCAGACCTGGTTCCTTTCGTTCTTTTTACCTTTTTTTATTGCCTTTGGATTAGGCGCTTATCTTTTTTATGCCCAGCACAATTTTCCCGGTGTACATTTTTGCGATAACAAGGACTGGGCGTATGAAAAAGCGGCACTGGAATCTTCCAGCTTTATGGTGATGAATCCGGTGATGACATGGTTTACCGGCAACATCGGCTATCATCACATACATCACCTCAATGCAAAAATTCCATTCTATCGTTTACCCGAGGTTATGAATCATTTCCCCGAGTTGCAGAATTGTAAAAAAACCTCTCTTAAATTAAAAGACATCAGGGCCTGCTTCCGGTTAAAGGTATGGGACCAGGAAAACAACCGGATGGTTGGGCTGAAAGAGCTACGGTAATCTGTTGCATGTAAAAGTGTCCTGCCGTATTTGTACAGTCTGTTACAAAATTAGCAGTTGAAAGATAAAAGCCCTGTGGCGGTTTCAACCAACAGGGCTAATAATTTTAGATGTTTCCGGCAATCAAAAAGCCTTTTTCGCATCCTTGCTTTCACTGTCTGATGCTGCCATCTCAATCATGGCCGCCAGTTCGTTTACCAGCGCATCCGTGCTTCCGTTGTAGCCTACACTTTTAAAACGGATGTTGCTGTTTTTATCTATAATAAATTTGGTGGGAATCCCTTCTACCTTGTAATCGGAAACAATCACAAATTCATCGGGGCTGTCTTTTTTTGCTTCGTCGTAAAGAACCAGGAAGGGATATTTATTTTTCTCAATAAATTCTTTTACTTTTTTCTCCCGGTCATCTCCGCTCTCCCAGGTATCAATAAACAGGAACACAACGTCCGGATTGTTCTTGTATTTTTCTATGGCTTTTTGCATACCGGGAAAGGAAGCAATGCAGGGGCCGCACCAGGTAGCCCAAAAATCCACTACCACCACTTTTCCTTTTAAAGCTGAAAGGGCTACGTCGTTACCTGTTAAGTCTTTAAGTTTAAAATCGGGAGCTGGCATATTGATCATTTTCTTAGCCAGTTCTGCTTTCAATTTATTAAACGCCATTTGCTCCAGGTTGCTCACATACTGAGTCCACTGTTCTTCGCTGTTATTTTGAGCCAAGTAAATGGTTTTTAACTGCTCCTTCATTTTAGGAGAGTACTTGCCTTCCTCAATAAATTTTTCCAATTCGGTCTGAGCTTCTTTGGCGCCCTTGATCTTTTCGGTAAGCAGGGCAAACGCCTCGTTCATGTCCACGTTTTTCCTTTGGAAATTTTCCATGGCTTTTCTCTCCAGCGCATAGGCCTCGTCATACTCTTTATTGTGGTACAACAGCGTGGCATAAGTATCGGCATACATGTAAAAAGTATTGGTCAGATTTTTTGCCCACTGTTTGTCCGTCATATAAGAAGGTTTGTTGGAAGGGTTGCTCATTTCCTGCTCTATCAGCTTGAGCGATTTTTGTGACAACTCCTTCCCCATAGCCACATCTCCCGGCGGGTTGTTCACGCCTTCGCCGGCCATTTTCCAGGCTATGCTGTTGTAAGTACTGGCCAGGGCCGACCTGGACTTGATCATTCCGGCATATTTGTTCATTTCGTCAGAGGCGCCGATGTTTGCAAACGCCACAGCCAAGGCTCCTGCCATCTGATCAACCATCGGTTGTTCTTCTTTTGAGAAGGGCTGATAGGCCGCAACAAACTGATCGAACAGCTTTGCTTTTTCGGCTGCGACTTTCTCTTTATTGAAAGCCATCATCTGTTCTGTTCTTTTCCAGTTGCCATTGGGAAACCGCTGCTTGACCAGTGCATACACAGCTTCGCCCTGCTCTTTGTCTTTCAGAAAATTTTCATAATACCTCCTTGCGCTCATTAGGTCCTGCTCACTGAGCGTTGTTTTGGCAACGTGTTTTTTCAGCTCCTGGCCGAGCACCTCTTTATCAGCAGCTTCCTTAGACTGGCCAAGAAAGAGAAAATACTCGTTATAGAATTTTTGTCTTGCACTTGGTGCTTCGAACTCTTTTTTGGTCAACTCCGCAGCCTTTTCGCTGTTTCGCTTCAACCCCCAGATTCCCGAAAAATTGTTTACCCCCGACGCCACCGCCAAATGGGCACCAAGCACCTCCTTGCCCTTTTTGTCGTACATCGGTGCATAATACCCTTCGTCGTTATTGTTATCAGTTACTTCATCATTTGAAAAACTAAAAAACACTGCTTTGGTGGAATCATTGGTCTTTACGGTTCCCACGTATACACCGCCCTCTTTTCGCAACTGGAGCGACCGGGCCAAGGGAAGTTTGCCTTCCAGCAAATACGCATACCCTTCAAAATCTTTCACGCCGTTCAGGGTGGTGTTTTTTGGATTGTACCGGATGGTGATGGTGGAACCCGGCTGCGGTTTTGCCGGTTCGATCACCAGGTTTTTTTGTGCGTGGATGACAAAGGCATGGCTAAGAAGCAAAAGAATGAGAAAACATTGTTTCATAAACGAGGTTTTAATGAATAAGAGCAGAAAGGAATATTTGTATCCCAATTTAGGTCATCAACAAATAATAAAAAAATCTAACGACACAAATTACCAGAACGGCTTTGGAAGGTTTCAACATGTGGTTGTAACGCTAACAAAAAAACGTAAACGCTCTTCAATTCATTAAGCCCTTTCAACACTTCATGTTCTTTCTGCTTGAAGTTTTTATGTGCTCGTAAGAGATTTGCCCGCACGCTAAAACCGGCAATCAACCGAAGCTTCGGCTTTTAAAACTATAGTATGATGAGAATGGAACTTTTTATTCTGCTGCAAGGCAGTTTGTTCATCCTTCTGTTTTACAAAAGAAGGCAATTCAAAAAAGACGGAACCGGCATGGACAATGCCAATGTTTGACCGTTTCGTTGTTTATAGCATTAAAAAGACACTGAAAACAGTGTCTTTTTTTAATAAACTTTCAGGCCGCTACTGCAAGTTAGCGGGCAAGGGCAGGTTTGGATCTTCGTTTTGCCAAATAAGGCTGGAGATCCACCACCGGCCGTGTGATTTTACCAGTGTTAAATAGTTGACACCCCGTTG
>JAEVYV010000128.1 GCA_023392575.1 Bacteroidota bacterium
CGTGTTCATTTTTTATAGCTGCCAGAATCCGGGGTATTTGCGCGGCCATATCCAAGCGCAGGGCCCATTTTTTTTGAGAATACCGGACGCGGTAACCTTCCAGGGGTAGAAAAGCCAGCTGGGGAAATTCGTTTTGAAGCAGGCTTTTGGTGCGGCCCTCTCCCGCCAGCAAAACAGTGCACTGCTGGCTTAACAGGGCTTTAATAATGGGAATACAGCGGGTGGCATGGCCCAGGCCCCAGTCCAGAGGAACAACTAGGATGGTGGGGTTCGTAGATGCTTTTGCCTCGCTCATATGATTTTTTTGCCTTTTTGTCCAAAGGAATACTAAAAGGCGTGTAAAATAGTTTAATTTAGAAATGAATCTATCTCTTATGAAGAGACTTATTTATATGGCATTGTTCTTGACCGCCATGACCATAGCCGGATGTAGCAAAAACTATTACTCAAATTATGGCAGTAAAAGCAGTAAAGGCTGCGGCTGCCCGGGTACAAAGTGATAAATGCTTCGCCATGAAAAATTATAACCGCGATTTGCTGTTGCTTTACAAAACAGAGGCATTTAACGAAGACCTGCTTCATCACGAAGTAGAATGCCTCCACCACATTTTATTGCAAATAGAAAGCAACGAAGCATTTTGCAGGGCACACGAACTGGCTACCCGTTCTAAAATCACCAACAGGGCAAAAGCCATTTTGAGATCGGTGCAATACCCTGTTTTGAAGCCCTTTCATTTTTTAATTAACAAGAATTAATTCCTCCTGCTGGTTTGGGTTAGCGGTACGTCTTACTCGGGTTTATTTATTTGCCCTGCTGTCGGCGGGTTACTCATTTGTACACTTGGATTCTTATCTACACTTGTGATTGCTTCGCTATTGTTTATTATATGCTGTACAGTTTTATCACAGATGCTTCCTTCGTCAGGGTGACCAGTTATGCAAAACCGTTGTCGAGAAAACCACCGTGAGCCGGGAGACGACAGACGTGAGACAGAATTAACCTCTTTCCTTTCTGTCAACTTTCATCTGTCCTCTGTCATCTTGATAGCCGTTTGGTATTAAATCATTTACAGCCATCAGCCCAATAACAAAACAGCTCCCGGAGGAGCTGTTCAAATTTTTATATGTTATGGATTAACGCAGCTGCTTTAACGCATGGCTTAGTTTACCCAGCATTTCATCAATCTCTTCTTTTTTACAGGTTCCTACGCTCAGCCGGTACCAGGGAGAGCTTGGGGCAGCGCCAAACGCATAAAAAGGAACGACCGCCAGGCTGGCATTTTGCAATAAATAAGAAGTAACGTCGCTTTGGGTTTTTAGCTCTGTGCCATCCGCGGTTTTCTTGCCTGCCAGGTCAAATTTAATGGTCAGATAGATGGCGGCTTCAGGCGATACGGCGTCCACATTGTGGCCTTGTTTTTTTAACCCGACAAAGCCTTCGTAAATGCGGCGCAGCCTTTCTTCCAGCTCGCTTTTAAAATGTTTTAAATAAGCATCAATGGCTGGTTTATTGGCCAAAAATTTCGTTAGGCCTTTTTGCTCCGGCATGGGAGCCCAGGCGCCTACATGCGAAAGAATGGCCTTCATTTTATTCAGCAAAAAAGCGGGACCCATGCTCCAGCCCACCCGAATGCCGGTGGAGGCAAACACTTTACTGATGGCATCGATGTATACCGTATAGGGGCGCATTTCGGGGTTGAGCGAAACGGGATCGTAGTGCTGAATGCCATCATAGGTCAGATGCCAATACATCTGATCAAACATCACATAAAGCTTTTTTTCGTTTTCGCTTCTTCTTTTGTTTTCTTCCACAATCAGGTCGCAAATGGCCTGCAGCTCTTCTTTTCTAAACGTGGTGCCGGTTGGATTTTGCGGTGAACACAGGGCCAGGAAAACCGCATCCTGGATGTGCGGCTTCAGATCCGCTGCCGTGGGCATGAAATTGTTTTCGGCCCGGGCTTCCACCACCACATGCTGGCCTTCTACAAAATGTACATAGTGGTTGTTGTTCCAGGAAGGCACGGCATAAATTGCCTTATCGCCTTTATCGCAAATGGCCCGAAACAAGGCATAAATAAGGGGGCGGCCACCCGAAGCGATCAGGATCTCATCGGTATTGTAGTCCAACCCCTGGTACTGCTTGGCAAAAGCACTGACGGCCTGCCGCAGTTCCAGGCTGCCTTCGCCGGGCGGGTAATTGGTAAAATGTTTTCGGTAGGCCTCTACAATCTCATCTTCCAGTTCCTTTGGAATCGGGAATATTTGCGGGTCAAAATCACCAACCGTAAAATTGTAAATGTGTTCGCCTTTGCGGATGCGTTCACGAATTTCACCACCCAGCTTTACTATTTCAGAACCGATCAGGGTTTCGGAGAGATGTGAAAGTTTCATTAGCCTTAAAAATTTCGGCAAAAGTAAAGGGATTGGCGAAGATGATGGCCAAAGAAATGCAAGTATCTTCCCTCAACCGGTTGCCTCAAACCGGCGCTGTGGTTTTTGGATTTTATGGAATCAGCCCAAAACGTCATCTCAATGCCAAAATCAATGTATGAAGAGAAAGACATCCCTGGCCGTTGTGGCGCTGCTGGTGGTAAGCCTGGCATCGGCTCAAACTGAAAAACAAAAAACTCCACCTCCGCCGCCACCGCCCCCGCCTGTTTTCCAGGCCGTTCCGCCACCCCCACCGCCTCCGCCGCCGCCCAAGCCTCCCAAACCACCAAAGCCTTCATCGGTTCCGGCCAAGGCTCCGGAGCAAGCTTAAACAAAAGATCCCGAACAAGTGTTCGGGATCTTTTGCTAAGAAAACGCCGGCTTTGCTATTCGATTGGCGCATAGTCTTTAAAGAAATTGATTTTTGTTGTTTCTACCTGTCTGCGATAAGTGTTCCAGTGTGCTGCATAAAAACGATTGATCCGCTGTACTGCTGCCGCAATCAGGTCTTCGGCATTTTTTACCAGTTGCTCTTCCTGCGGGCCGGGAGCTACACTTTTGCCCAGGATGTATTGCTGTGCGGTTTGCATGGTGTTTAAAACGGTTACCTGAGCTGGCCTGGAAAGGCCCTGCCGCTCGGAGGTTTTACCGCTGATGAACTCGCGGATGGCTTTGATGGAATCCTGTGTGGCCGCTGTGGTTTTGCGAAGGGAATCAATTTCCTTTCCGCTCAGCCCACGCAGGTCGGCTGTTAATTTGGTCAGCACTTCCTCCGATTCGGTCAGACGGTCCATGCCGGTGAGTAATTTATCGGAGCTTTGGCGCAGACGGTCCAGCATTTTGCGCTGGGCTGTTTTTACCTCTTCGGTTTTGTTCAGCCGTGGATCATCTTTAATGGTGACCCAGGTAGAATCGGATTCCCTGCCCAGGGTCAATACCACTTTGTACACACCGGGAAACACTTGCAGGCCGCCCGGCTCGGCACTGGTGCCGCCAAACCGGCCACCGCCTCTGGCCCCTGGCTGGCGAAAGCCTTTTTCTTCCATGCCCCACCACTGCCGGTTCAAACCGGTATCGGCCTTCCATTGGAGGTTGCGGATCAGTTCATTTTTTTCGTTGTAGATGTGGACCGTAACCGTGTCGGAACCCGAACGTTCCCGGCCTTCCCTGCGGGAGGCGGCAGCGTTAAGCGGCGAAGCGGTGCTTGGGTGGTTGTTTGCTTTGGCGGTTGCCGGTTGTTTCGCCGGGGATTTTGCATGGGCAGTTTCGGTGCTCGCCGGGCTTCGGTCGGGGTTGATGTAATAAGAGATCCCTGCGCCTCTTCGGCGGTTGGGGGCATCCCACAAACCATAGGTACTCCAGTCGTATCCCGGGGCCGGTTTGGAGGTTGCCTGGTAGGCCTCGGGGGCTGCAAACACGGTTAATTTTTTTGCAAAGGTTTTTCCATTGTTGGCGGCCATTTTGCGCAGGGGACGAATATCGTCTACCACCCAAAGGGCACGGCCAAAAGTGGCAATGACCAGGTCGGCCTCTCTTTCCTGGATGGCCAGGTCAAAGGTGGATACTGCCGGGAAATCATCATTTTTCCAGTGCTGAAAAGTTGAGCCGTTGTCCAAACTCACCCAAAGCCCGTGTTCGGTGCCGGCAAAAATTAAATTGGGTTCGGCCAGATCTTGCAACACACACAAGGCATAACCTTCAATGTTTTTGCTGGCCAGTATATTGGTCCAGGTTTTTCCATAATCGGTGGTGCGGAAAATATAGGGTTTAAAATCGCCGCGGCGGTAGTCGTTTACCACCACAAAAACTTCTCCGCCGTTGTGACGAGAGGCGCGGACCTGCGGAATCCAGGCTCCCAAGGGCATGCCGGGGATCTTGCCGCGAAAGCTGGTCCAGGTTTTTCCGCCATCCCGGGTCAGTTGCAGGTTGCCGTCATCGGTACCTACCCAAATCACGCCCTGTTCTTTTGCCGAAGGTTCAATGGCCAGGATGGTGCAGTGATTTTCGGCGCCCGTAATGTCCAAGGTTAAACCGCCGTTTTCGGATTGATCAATTTTAACCGGATCGTTGGTGGTCAGGTCGGGAGAAATGGTTTGCCAGCTGGCTCCCTTATCGGTGCTTTTATGGACAAACTGGCTGCCGTAGTAAATGATGTTTTTGCTGAAGGGATCTTGCGCAATGGCGGCGTTCCAGTTAAAGCGCAGCTTCAGGGCCGTATCGGTTTGTGGGGGTTTGATGAACCAGCGTTCACCCGTCTTGTAATTCAGCCGTTGCAGGTTTCCCCCCTGGCTCATGGAATAAACCCAGTCGGGGTGCTCCGGGTCAGGCATGGCATCAAAACCATCGCCGCCGCCGATATTGTTCCAGTAATAATTGCGGATGCCGCCGCTGGTCCAGGTGTAGGCTGGCCCATGCCAGGTGCCGTTGTCTTGCATGCCGCCCATTACATTGTAGGGAATCTGGTCATCCACATTGACATGATAAAACTGACCAACGGGCAGGTTCTCGTTGAAGGTCCAGGAACGGCCCCGGTCTCGGCTAATGCCGATACCGCCGTCATTGCCGTCCAGGATAAAATTGGGGTCGTGGGGGTGAATCCACCAGGCGTGGTGGTCGGGGTGAATGCCCGAGTAGGGGAGCAGGGTTTTAAAGGTTTTTCCCCCATCTTCGCTCACTTCCACCACATCGTGAATATTGTACAGGCGGTTCTCGTTTTTGGTGTCCACGGCCAGGTCCTGAAAATAAAAAGGACGGTTGGTGACCCACTGCGGATCGCTGTTGATCAGCTCCCAGGTGGCGCCGCCGTCATCGCTGCGGTACAAACCATTTTTGGTGGCTTCTACCATGGCATAAACCCTGGAGGGCATGCTTTGAGAGAAGGCAATGCCAATGCGGCCATAATCTCCGGCCGGCAGGCTGTCGGCCTTTCCCAGTTTTTTCCAGTTCTTTCCGCCGTCATGGGTAATGTACAAACCGCTGCCCGGTCCTCCGCTTTTAAAGCCCCAGGGTGTGCGGCGGTGTTGCCACATGTTGGCGATTAGTTTGTTGGGGTTGGACGGATCAATGGCTAGGTCGGCACAGCCGCTGGTATCGTTGGTATAAAGTATGCGGTTCCAGGTTTCCCCGCCATCGGTGGTTTTGTACACGCCGCGTTCGGGGTGTTCGTCGTACGGATTGCCTATGGCTGCGGCATAAACCACGTTGGGGTTGGACGGATCAATGAGGACGCGGTGCAGGTTTCTGGTTTTTTCCAGGCCCATGCGCTTCCAGGTTTTGCCGGCATCCATGCTTTTGTAAATGCCCTCGCCCAGGTTGAGGGAGTTGCGTGGATTGCCCTCGCCGGTGCCCACCCAAACCACGTTGGGGTTGCTTTGCTGAATGGCGATGGAGCCGATGTTTAGGGTGGGCTGGTCATCAAATACGGACGACCAGGTAGCACCGGCATTGGTGGTCTTCCACACACCGCCCGAAGCCGCGCCAATATACCAGGTATCGGGTTGGTTAATGACCACATCAATGGCGGTGATGCGGCCGCTCATACCCGCCGGGCCGATGTTGCGGGGTTTGAGGCTTTTTAATTGGCTGAAAGAGATGTTTTGTGCGGATAAAGAAAATGTAAAAACAGTGAGTAAAGCAGTTAAACAGGTTTTCATCAGTGATGATTTTAGCAGCAATAAACTTAATGATAAGTTGAGCGGTGGCAAAATGAAATCTGAAAGCGGACCGCTTGTAAAGACACGAGCGATGGCTGGAAAGAGAAGTCCATTCTTACAAGGGATAAAACGAAAACAGGTAGCAACGGTTACTGTTGCTACCTGTCCAAGCGTTGAAAGGAAGGCCTTTAATTAATCGTTACTTCCTGTTTGGTGATTTCTTTTCCTGGAATCAGCGGCAGGCTGACCTGAAGGACTCCATCCACATACTTCGCTGTAATTTGGGAAGCATCGATGGTTTCATTCAGGGTAAAGGTGCGTACGAAACCGCCCCGGCTGTATTCCCGTAGTACCCAGTTGGGCCGGGGAAAACCTTCCGGCGGGGTATAGGATATGCGCAGCTCCCTGCCTTCCACATCAATTTTAAAGTGTTCTTTGATACGACCCGGGGCAAAGACCAGCATTTCATAACTGGTGTCGGTCAGGTAAACATTGACCGTGGCCCGTTGCATGGAGCGGATAAACAGCGATCGTTGGCTGTTTCCGTAGCGTTCGCCTTTTGCGGCGCATGACTGATTGTAGTTCATGTTTTTTTCTTTTAAATGATGAAATGATTACCACTAGTATGACTCAAACAATTGCACCAAAAAGGAAAACGGCAAATGTGGCAGAACAGGGAGAAACAGCCGAGGAAAGGTGGTCTGCCATTACAAGAAATCCAAGTGATCTTTTGGCAGTAATGGAGGTGGTTTACAAATGGACTCTTAACCCAGGTTATTAACTCTACGGATAGGGATGCTTGTAAAGCATCAGGGTTTAAAGAGCCATCTATCGGAATCGAACCGACGACCTGCTGATTACGAATCAGCCGCTCTGGCCAGCTGAGCTAAGATGGCGAAATACCAACAGACATAGGGGCACGCCATTGGCGTGACCCTACTGCTAATTTACTAAAATGTTTTTTTCACGCCGCCCGGTACCTCGGCATTTTCAGGATACAACACCGCTTTCACATAATTGTTCATCGGCAAAAACTTTTGGGCGGCTTTTTGCAGATCATTGATGGTCAGGGCGTTTACTTTCTGCTCATAATCCAAAATATTTTCCGGGTTGTTCTGGTCAATAAAAGCCTGAGAGAGGGCTTCCAGCCAGTAAGTGTTTTCCTGCAACTGGGTGCGGTAGTGTTTTTTACAGGTTTCCTTCACTTTATCCAGGTCTTTTTGTTCCACTCCTTTTTCCTGCGCCTTTTTTATGATCTCCAGCAGGGCTTTGGTCAGTTTGTCCACGTTTTCCGGCCCGGTGGGAATATTGGCCGAAACGGTATAATGCACATAGGGGCGTTTTTGAATAGAGCCCCCCAGGCCACCGCTGTACATGCCGCCCAGTTCTTCCCGTAGTTTTTCAATAATGGTAATGTTCAGCACATCAATCAAAGCCCTGAGGGCCATGCTTTCCTCGCGGTTGTATTCTGTTTCCCCCGACCAAAAAAACGTAATGAGGCTTTTGGCTTCCTTGCCTTTTTTGATATTGGCTTCCACCACGCCTTTTACCGGGCGGATGTTGTTGTCCTTATACCGGTGTTCTGCCGGCGTAGCCGGTAAGGAGCCCAGGTATTTTTCCAGGAGGGGTATTGCTGTAGCGGAGTCCAGGTTGCCCACCAGGGTAAAGTGCATGCCGTCGGCATTGCCAAAGATCTGTTTATAGATACCCAGGGCTTTGTCTGCACTCAGGTTGTTGAACTCTTCCTCGGTAGGCACCCCACTCACCCAGGGGTTGTTGTTGTACACAATTTTCATTAGCGTATCCTGGAAAAACACCTGCGGATTGCCTTTGATGAATTGCAGCATGCCTTTGTTTTTG
Source organism: Bacteroidota bacterium (assembly GCA_023392575.1). Taxonomy (GTDB): domain Bacteria; phylum Bacteroidota; class Bacteroidia; order Chitinophagales; family Chitinophagaceae; genus Flavisolibacter. The sequence goes on from JAEVYV010000128.1 coordinate 7,944, forward strand.
GTAACAAAGGATTTAAAAAGTGTTTCGTCTTTTCTGGGCTGGGTGAAATAAAGGTTTACCAGTTGCAAAAATGTTTCAAAGTCCTTCACGCTGCTGCTGCCCTGAATGCCTTCTTCGTAGTCGTTGATATAGGGCATGGCTTCTACGGTTTTTCCGGAAAGAAATTTTTCCAGGTCTGTCGGCGACATGTCTTTCACCCCCATCTCCATTACAATTTCCGCGGCGTGTTTGGCATTGTCCTTATCCGATAAAGGAAAACGCTGGTAACCGCCCCAGCGCCAGGCATCCATCAGTATCTGGTCGTTTTTAAAGGTGGTTGACTTCAGGGTAATGGTCACGCCGTTGCTCAGCGTCAGGTTGGTGGTGCCTAATTTTTCGTTTTTGCTTTCTTTGGTTATTTTGCCTGCTTGCAATTTACCATCCATCAGGTTTTCGGCTACGGCTTTTTCCTCGTAGGGCCGCACTGTTTGTTTGGTGGCCGCCACCATATCATTGAGCAACTGCGCATTGGAGGGCAGTTTGTCTTTCATTTTCTCGGGTGCCAAAAGCAGGGCAAAGGCATTGTCCATGCCCGGCATTTTTTTAGCCACAGCATTGATTTCGGTTGCAGAAATGGAGGGCAAAACCTGTTTGATGAATTTGTAACGGTTTTCGGGTCCGGTAACGGGGGTGCCTTGTAAAAAATTATTTAAGTAGCCCTGTACCAACTGGGCTGATTGTGATTTGTCTTTTTCCGCAAAAGCCCGCTCGGCTTCGTTTAACAGCGAGGCCTTTACCCGTTCTATTTCGGAAGGCAGAAAACCAAACTTGCGGGCTCTTTGGGTTTCGGCCACCAGGGCGTCCATGGCTTCTTTTTCGGTGTTGTTGCCCAACACCGCCGCCGTAATAAAGGCATCGTAACCCCGAATAAAGGATTGCTGGCCGGTAAAGCCGTAGACAAACGGCGGGTCCTCCTTTTTGGTGAGCTCCTGCAGGCGTTGGTTGATCAGGGAGTTCACCATGTCTTCCACCAGGTCGGTGCGGTAATCGGCCCAGGTTTTTATTTTTTTTGAGGGCCTGATGGAATGAAACACCTGCAGTATAGTGTTGGTGTTTTCTTCATCGGTAAGCACCATGGCTTCGGGCTGGGTTCGGGCTTTGATGGGGATGAGGGCTGGGCGGGGCAGGGACGGAACCGGATTTTTATAAGAAGCAAAATGCGCTTTGATTTTTTTCTCCATTTGGGCAGGATCAATATCACCCACTACGATCACGGCCATCAGGTTGGGGCGATACCATTGCTTGTAAAAACGATTGAGCGTTTCGTAGCTGAAGTGTTTCAAAATGGAATCAGTGCCAATAGGCAGGCGTTCTGCGTATTTGGAACCATTAAACAATTTGGGAAAGTACTGCCGCAGCATTCTTTGTTGGGCGCCTTTGCTCAGGCGTGATTCTTCCAGCACTACGCCTCGTTCTTTATCAATTTCCGATTTATCCATCAGGTTGTTGAAGGCCCAGTCTTCCAGCACGGTGAAGCCTTTTTCAACATTGGCCGGATCGTCGGTGGGAATGGGCAGGATGTACACCGTTTCGTCAAAGCCGGTATAGGCATTGAGGTCGGCGCCAAACTGTACGCCTATTTTTTGCAGGTAGTTGACCAGCTCGTTTTTGGGAAAGTTTTTGGAGCCATTAAAATTCATGTGCTCCATGAAATGCGCCAGGCCTCTTTGGTCATTGTCTTCCAGAACGGAGCCGGCATTTACGGCCAAACGCAGTTCCACTTTTTTTTCGGGCCGGGCATTTTTGCGGATGTAATAAGTGAGGCCATTGGTCAGCTTGCCCATTTTTACGTTGGGATCCAGGGGAATGGGGTCGGTTAACCGAAACTGGGAAAAGGCCTGAACGCTGAAAACAAATGTGGCCACCAAAACAAAAAGGTGCCGAAACTTCCTTTGCATAATCGGGATCATTAGTG
>JAEVYV010000131.1 GCA_023392575.1 Bacteroidota bacterium
TTGGATAAGCAACGAACACACCGACAAGCTTCCAAATCGATACAAAGCTCTTTCTATGTGGGGGATAGATATGTTAAGTGGACAATTTGTGGCATACTCATTTGATAATTTTCGCGGACACAGAAAATTCGCCAGTGACGGTTGGAAAGACAACAAACTAATACTTACGACAAACGAGTATCATCCGCAACGTGGACTTTTGTTTCAGCATTTTATTTATGAAAAGCTTTCCGACAAGAGTTTCAAAATGACCTATGAAACCAGCAAAGACGGGATAACCTGGAAACTGGTAGATTACTTAGTGTTTAACAAAAGGTAGAATGACCATAAGAGCCACAAACGCACAACCGTGGCGGGTCGATAGTGGGGCTTGACTTGTCAAGCTTCACTATCATTGTTGTTTTTTTATCAAAAATTCGAGCAATAGTTCCGGCCGCCGAACAGAGAACTTCCCGCCATCGGCAATACCCGCGTGTTATTAAAATGGGAGAAAGGGAAAGCGACCACTGCTTCACGTCTGCCGTCTCACGTTTCCCGATTTGAGGCCTTAGCGGTTTGGTTATTCGGAATGGGCTTCCGTGTACTTTTTAAAATTATCCAGGATGGCCTGCCAGCCGCCTCTTTGCATTTCAATAGAATGGGTGTTTTCGGCATCAAAAGTTTCTACAATTCGGGTGCCGGTTCCATTCGGGTGGAAATCAACTTTTACCTTTCTGCCATCGCCAAGTGTGTATTCAAGGCAGCGGTTTTCCTGCACCTCATCGTACATGCCGTAAAAATCAAATCCAAAGCTGCCGTCCTTTGCTTCCATTCTTGATATAAATTTACCGCCCTTCCTCAGGTCGTTTTCGGCACGCGGTGTATGCCAGTCGTCGGATGCGCTGTTCCATTTTTTGATGTGCTCGGGTTCGGTCCAGAATTTCCAAACTTTTTCAACCGGTGCGTTGATGGTTGCTTCAACCGTGATGGATGTTTTGTTGGCTGTATCCATTTTGTTTGTTTTAGGAGTGAGAGTGCAAACTTAATACGGACTGGTAAAATTATAGCGGTGTAAAAACGACAAATTAGGGGGGGAATTGCGAAAAATTTTTGACAGCCGGCTTAGGGGCCATGGCCCGCTGATCCCCTGATTCTAACCTTTGATGAGAAGCATGTTATTGTGAAAGACCTGACGGTTTTTTAAGTGCAGCCAACACTTTCTGCCAATTCAAAAACACAAAACCAAATGGGTGGTTCTTCGAAAGGCCGGGAACGGTGCCCGGCTTAAATCAAATCGGGTTGCTCCAGTACCCATTGCAACAGCGCATTGTTTTTGTTGTCCAGCCCCAGTTTTTGGCAAATGTTGTGGCGGTGGTTTTTAACCGTATAAGGGCTTAAGTGTAAAATGGATGCAATTTCGGGTGTGGTTTTTTTTTGCCCGATCAATTGTACAATAGCATATTCTGTTTCGTTCAGCATGCTTTTTACCGGCAGGGTGGTTTTCCCCAGTTGCGGGTTGGCCTCAATCTTATTCATCACCAGTTGAACGCCGGCAAAAAGCCGTACTTCGTCTACTGGTTTAATGATGTAATTGGCCGGGTAGGTGTCGGCGGCTTCTTTGATGATGGCATGCGACTGGTAGGAGGTGATATAAATGACTTCAAAAGTGAACTGCCGGCGCAGTTCGGCGACCAGCTCAATTCCCGAGTGGCTGTCGCCCAGGTTGATATCGCAAAGCACCAGGTGGGGAAGAAACTGGCTCATCACTGCCCGGGCTTCTTTCAACGAAACCGCAATGCTGGTTTGGCATTGAAAGTTTTGCTGCAGTTGCTGTTCGATAAACCGGGCAATAATAATTTCATCTTCAATGATCAGCGTCCGAATCATATTGTAAATGCAAACATATAGGTTAATCCGGTGTGGTTCTGCACGTCAACCGTTCCGTTCATCTGCCGGGCCAGGTCCCGGATCAGCATCAAGCCCATGGACGAGGTTCCCGACAGGCTTTCCGAAGCAAGACCTTTGCCATTATCCGCATAAACAAATTGCAGGGTGGAGGCATCGGATCGCTGTACGCGGATTTCAATTTGGGGGTTGGGCTGATCGCTGAAAGCATATTTAAAAGAATTGGTCAGCAGTTCCGATAGGATCAGGCCAAAGGACAGGGTTTCTTTTCCGCTCAATTCAATCTCACCGGGGATTTGAATGGCAAGCTGCACTTTTTGCGGCTGGTCGTAAATGCTTTGCACGTAGTGTATCAGGTCGCTGCTAAACGTCTGCAATTGAATGGTGGCCTGGTCTTCAAAACGCGATAGCTGGTCGTTTACCAGCATCATGGCCCTGATCTTGGCACTGTTCCCTTTCAGCATTTCCCGGGCCGCGGGGTCCTGCACCCGGGGCAGTTGCAGGTGAATCAGGCTATAAAGCAATTGCAGGTTGTTTTTTACACGGTGGTTGAGTTCATTGATCAGGATCTCAATTTTTGAATTCCGGTCGGCCAATAGCCCTTGCTGGGCAAGCAGTTCTTTTGTTCTCTCCCTTACTTTTTGATCCAGCAGGGTGTTTTGCTCTAGTTGCAGGTGGTTGAGTTGCTGAAGGGCCGCATTCTTGTCTATTTCCGCCAGACGCAATTCTTCTTTTAAACCCGTGGCAAAAAGAACGACCACCCCCAAGGTAATAGGATAAGTAATGTAGGGTGCCATAAGCAGGAACTTCTCGTGCAGCAGGGCCGAGCCCAGGGTGGTGACAACCCCTCCCAGGGCAAACAGCATGATCCCATAGCCCAGAAAGCGCTGGGCCCGGTCCAGTTGCCGCCAGCACTTCCACAGGGTGTAGGCAATAAAAGAGAAAGGAAGGACATAAGACCACAAATTGATGTTGTTCATCAAATTGTAGTTGGAGGTAAAATAATTGATGAAAAAGCTGGTGACCGAAACCAGAAGGACGCCGGCAACCACCAACAATCCCCAGCGGTAGAGCCACAGCGATTTTTGCTTTAGTTGCCAAAAATCAATAATGAGAAGATAAACGCCCAAAAGCCCCAGGTGCAAGAAATGAATGGTAAACAGCCAGCCGGTTTCGGGTGTTTGGGGGAAGAACCAGTCGGTAAAATAGCCGCTGATGGTGATGGTATACAAGCTAACACCCGCAATATAAAACAGCAGCCACAGGTAGGGGCGAAAACGGCTTACCAGCCAGGAAAGCAGGGTGTATAAAAAAAAGATACTGACCGCGCCCAGCATCCACATGTCGAGCTGGTTTTGCTGGTGACGCTGAGCGGTATAGTGGTCCTTTGATTGAAGAACAAAATCAAAGTTGGGCTGGTAGTGTTTGGTATGCTTGACTTTGAGCAGCAGGATGTACTTTCCCCCGGACTCAAACGAAAAATTTAAGCTGAACCGGCCATCGTTGGAAAGTCTTTCTTTTTGCGGTCGAAAGGCGCCGGCATAGCGGTGTTGCAGCAGCTGGCTGCCCTGGTAAAGAAACCCTTCCACAAAAGTAAGGTGGGTAAAAAACAGTACCATGTCGGCGGTGGGTTCGGCCAGTTGGTTGTCGATGGGTACCCACAGCCAGTAGGTGCTGGTGGGGTGTTGGGGTTTCAGCTCTTTTAGCGGTTGAAATCTTTGCGGCTGGTGCAGCAGGCCGTCTGCTGAAAAACTGTCGGCAGTGTCTTCAAAAACCAGTACGTGTTCCCGCAACGGAACGCCCTGCTGCAGCGGGCCAGGGAAACGAAGTTCCAGCGTGTCGGCCCGGCAAATATGAAAAAGCATAAGGGCTAGTGCCAGCAAAACCTTATGCCTGGAAAAACAGACAGGTAAATTCATAGGGAGACAAAGATGCAATCTTTACCATTGGAAGTGGATAAGTAAAAACACCGAGAATGAAAAAAATAGACCCCGGGGTCTATCGGCGCTCATAAAGGCCCTCTTTATCTTGCGCTCCCAAAAAGAAATTGTTTCGTTTTTCAATGATCCGAATTCCTTATGGAAAAAACATCTGGAAATAGTGAGTGTCTTCAATGCCAGCTCCGGGAGCTGGAAAACCTGTACGCCGAATACCTGCTGGAGGATATCAATAAAAGGCTTCTGAAAATCATTCATAACAAAATCAAAAACCTGCGGGTGCAACTGCAGCAGGAGCGACTAAGTCTGCCAGCCCTGTGATGGAAGGCAGCGGTTCGGCAAAAGATTGTTGTCCGAAAAACATATTGCGGCATTGTGTGGCTTTGATCTTATATTTATCCCTCACTGATACAAAACCTTATGCTCAAACTTTCTGTTTTGCCGGTGCTGTTTTTTGCGGCTTTTTTTTCCGGCTCCAATCAACCGACTGCTTTATCCGAAACCCCTGTTACGGAACAAGAAGCAATCAAGCCGCTTAAAACCGGCGCCGAACAAACCGAAAAATACCTGCCGTACCTGAAGGGCAAGCGGATTGGCATCGTCGGCAACAAACCTCGGTAATTGGCAATACCCACCTGGTGGACAGCCTGAAGGCCTTGGGAGTAAACATTGTAAAAGTATTTGGCCCCGAACATGGATTCAGGGGCAATGCCAGCGCCGGTGTAAAGGTGCAGGATGAGGTGGATCCGGCCACGGGCATATCCATTGTTTCCCTGTATGGCCCCAAAAGAAAACCCTCCAAAAAAGATATGGAGGATATCGACCTCATGATTTATGATATCCAGGATGTGGGCTGTCGGTTTTATACCTACATCAATGTGCTGGCCGATGTGATGGAAGCCTGCGCCGAAAACGGCCGCGAATTGTTGATTCTGGACCGGCCCAATCCCAACGGATATTTTGTGGACGGCCCCGTGCTGGACATGAAATTGAAATCGGGCATCGGCAAATTTCCCATTCCCATTACCCACGGCATGACCGTTGGAGAATTTGCAAAAATGATCAACGGCGAAGGCTGGCTGCCCAAGCAGGTGCAGTGCAAAATTCACATTATTCCGGTGGCCAACTACAACCACGACATGCCCTATACCTTGCCGGTAAAACCATCGCCTAATTTAAACACCCAACAATCCATCCTGTTGTATCCGTCCACCTGTTTGTTTGAAGGCACCATACTCAATTATGGCCGGGGCACTTATTTCCCGTTCACCATCCTGGGCAGCCCTGAGCTAAAAGGCAAATACGATTTTTCCTTTACGCCGGTGGGCATCCCCGGTATGTCGGAAACACCCTTGCACATGAACCAGGTTTGTTATGGTTTGGATTTGCGCAATTACGACGTCGACCAATTGCGGGAGGAAAAAAAGATCAACATTCAATGGATCAGGGAATTGTACAAGGCCTATCCCCACAAGGAAAAATTCTTTGACTACAAGCAAAGCAAGGAGATCGGCAATATTGATTTCCGTACCGGCGACGCTAATTTTAGACAACAGATCATTGATGATGTGCCGGAAGAGGAGATCCGCAAAAGCTGGGAACCCGGTTTGAGCAATTATAAAAAAATGCGGAAGAAATATTTGCTCTATCCCTAGAGTTGTTTTCTGGCCGCTTTAGGTATTTCGATAAGGTTTCTTTCTGTTTATGGAACGGAAAGGAACCTTATCTTTTTAGGACAATAAATCCCAACAGCTTTCATTCCTCTTTGTTTATCTCGTTAATCATTGTCCTTGCTTGTTCCGGTAATACGAAACCGCTGTCGGGGAAGCAATCGTGAAACGCGAAACGGCAGACGTGAGACCCAAACAGCTTCTTTCCCTTCTTTCATCTGTCATCTATCATCTTCCCTCTGGATAACCGTTGGGATTAAATCAGGTACTGATCAGAAAGAGCCGGGGCCCGGATTTTGCTTTTGTTGGATTGGTTCCTCCCGCATACCCTGCAAAATGGCAGTTGATCCTCCCTTAGTTCATTGTATGTGCTGCAACACAGCGTATGTGCTGCAACACAGCGGAAATCATTTGTTCATTAAAACTTAATTGTATGCCTCTGCTCCAGTATCAAAAAAGTATCGATGCCTGTATTGAATGCGCTACCATGTGCAATCATTGCGCTGTTTCCTGCCTGGAAGAAAAAGATGTGCAACAGCTTACCAAATGCATCCGGCTTGATCTGGACTGCGCCATTATTTGCCGGGTAACGGCCGAACTTATGAGCCTGTCCAGTGCCTATTCCAGCGAACTGGCAGAGCTGTGCGCCACGGTGTGTACGGCCTGTGCCCAGGAATGCCAAAAACATGCAGATATGGAGCATTGTAACGAATGCGCCGATGCCTGCAGAAAATGTGCGGAGGAGATCATGAAGGTTTATGACGCAGCCAGTATTGACGCCACTGCCAATCCTGTCAAGCCTGTTCTTCAGCAGGAAGAGTGTATTGCTCTCTCCCGTGCCGCAGCCGAATTAATGAGCCTGAGTAGTGCGTATGCTTCGCAAATGAGTCAGTTAAGTGCCGCTGTTTGCAGAGCCTATGGGCAAAGCTTTGAAAAATTCCTGAAAACAGAAATGAAGGTTTCCAGGGACAGGGCTCTGGTTGCTACAGAGATACACCAGGACCTGTTGATACAAGACAGGCCGGGAAGTGCACAATCTCAGGAGCAGGGTATTAAAAAAAAGAAAAAGCATTCCTCCGCCCTTTTGGCTGCTTCTATGTACCGCAGTCCGGTAAGTGCCGTAAGCAGCAATTCCTATTTGGCTGCAGGAGGCGACAGCACCGGAATTGAATCGCAGTATAAGGAGCCGGGCGGAATTGGATAAAGACCATAAGAGCTACGGTGCAGAACAGTTGCTTATTCCTCTGGTTTATTCAGAAACGGGCTCCAGACCGTGTTTGCGCATCACCTCAGCAACCTTTTTGGGATCCGGCGGAACACCGGGGCGAATCAACTGGCTCATTTCCCTGAAGTAGGTCGGGCCAATCGAGTCCGGTGTCAGGATGATCAGCGATTTGGCCAGGTTAGGCGTGCGGTTGTCGTGCTGATGCACGGCGCCCTTGGGTATGAATAAGCGGTCGCCGGGAGCAATCTCTACCCTTCGCCCGTCAATGGTAGTGGTAGTGATGCCCTGCAATCCATAAACCACTTCGTCCACGGCTTTGTGGTAATGGGCAATCGGAACCTTGGCTCCGGCAGGAATGATAAATTCAAAAATGACCAGCCCCTTATTGGTGTCCTCTCCATCCATCAAAAAATGAAGTTCCAGTTGGCCGATCCGGATCGTTTCTTTTGGTTTCATTGTAGTAGTTAAGGTGATTTAAATTGCCGGCTGGGTTACAGGAGCCCGCCCATTCGGTTTCCTAATTTAAGCACAAAAGCCCGGTTCATAAAATCAATACAGCTGCACAGTAAGTCGGTGCTGACTAGTGCACCCGTAAAATCAACGAGCTTTGTCATTGACTAAAAAAAGCTATATGATAAACGAAAACTTCATTGAAAAATTAGCCGCCGGTTTTGGGCAGGCGGCTTCCGTAAAGAATGTGTTTGGTGAGCCCCTCCATGTGGGTGATAAAACCATCCTCCCGGTAGCACGAATCGCATACGGTATGGGTGGTGGCTTTGGCCAGGGCAAGAAAAATAAAAAAGCTTCTAACGAAGGTGCTCCAGTAGGTGAAGAAATGCCGGCCGGCGAAGGGATGGGCGGTGGCGGAGGCATGCATGCCAAAGCAAAAGGTGTATATGAAATTACGCCAACAGCTACCCGGTTTATTCCGGCCGACAGCAGCCGCCAGGTAGTCATGGGTCTTGTGATCGGTTTTTTGCTTAAAGGCCTGTTTTTTTCCGGAAGAAGGAGGTGATTTCCTCAGTTGTCATCACGGTACATCTTGTCTTCAACGGCGCAGGCCTATAAAAACCAATCCCGGAACGGGCCGGGATTGGTTGAAGCGTCAGTGGATTGAAGGCAGTCTGACGATTGGTTTAAAATGCAGCCGCCGCGTTGCGGGGATCGGTTTGCGGTTGCATCAAATATTCTTTTGGCGGTTCGGCGTTCAACAAGTTCTTTACAAAATAATCCCACCGGCGGCGCATCATGTAAGGCGAATAGGCGCCAAAGCCATGGGCGCTGTTGGGAAAGATGATCAGATCGAAATCCTTGTTGGCCTTTTGCAGCGCCTCTACCACCAGCAGGGTGTTGTACGGCGGCACGTTGTCGTCCATCATGCCGTGCACCAGCATTAGTTTGCCTTTCAGGTTTTTTGCATAGTACTGGTTGGCCTGCGCTGTGTAGTTGTCGGAGCCGTCGGGGTTTTTGGTGAGCAGGCCGATGTAGCGTTCGCCCCAATGGTCTTAGTAATTGCGGTTGTCGTGGTTGCCCGATTCGGAAATGCCCACTTTAAAGAAGTCGGGATAGCGAAACATGGCGGCCGCCGTGGCAAAGCCCCCGCCGGAATGCCCCCAAATACCGATCCGCGTGGTGTCGATGTAAGCATAGCGCCGTGCCAGTTGGCGAATGCTGGCCACCTGGTCGGGTAGGGTGTTCTCACTCATGTTGGGATAGTACATGTCGTGAAAACTCTTGGAGCGCAGGGGATTGCCGGTGCCTTCCAAAACCAGAACCACGAAGCCCAGTTCAGCCAGAGCCTGGTGATCACCGCGGGAGGCATTGAATCCCCAGTTGCTGCCCATGCTGCCGCCCTGCGGACCCGGGTAGATGTAATCAATAATGGGGTATTTTTTGGACGGATCCAAATGAGTGGGGGTGAACATCAGTCCGTACAAATCGGTGGTGTCGTCGTGGGCTTTAACGGTAATGGGCATGGGCGGTTTCCAGCCGCTGGCCACCAGCCGGGAGAGGTCGGTCTTTTCCAGCGCACACACCTGTTTGCCCGACAGGTTGCGCAGCACACTAACCGCCGGTACATCGGGCTTGGACCAGGTGTCTACAAAATAATTTCCCGAAGGAGAGAAACTGACCGAATGGTGCCCGTCGCCGGGAGTAAGCAGGGTAAGGCCTTTGCCGTCGAACCCGATCTTGTACAACTGCCGGAAATAAGGATTTTCTTTTTGCCGGCCGAACGCATAGAAGTACAAAACGCGGTTCCTTTCATCTACCCGAAGCAGTTCGCTTACCAGCCAGTCGCCTTTGGTGATCTGGTTTTTCAGCCGGCCGGTTTGGGCGTCGTACAAATACAAATGGCCCCAGTTGTCTCTTTCCGAATACCAGATGATCTCGTTGGTTTTGGGCAGGTAACGCCAGTTGATGGCGCCCTGTCCCGATTCGTACTGGGTGGCTACGGTTTCTTCAAACACCTCTCTTACCTGGCCACTCACGGCGTTGGCAATGCGCAGCTTTGCCTGTTTATGGTCGCGGGAGGTGGAAAGAAAGGCAAGCTGGCTGCCGTCGGGGCTCCAGTCCACATCTGCTAAACTGCCGCTGCTGGAAATGTCGTCGCTGAGGGACGCCCGGTGCGGATCGGGCGGTATGTTCAGCCGGATGACCTTGGGTTGCTCCACCTCGATGATCACCCGGTGGATCAGGGCAATGTGTTCATCTCCGGGCAAAGGATACTTCCAGGCTTTCAGCGTGGGATGGCCCACGTTGGTGGTCACCAGGTACATGTCGCCTACTTGCCGCTGGTCCTGTTGAAAGGTGGCGATCTTTTTGGAATCCGGCGACCAGCGCAGCACGGGGGCGTCGCTCTGCCGCCAGCCAGCATTGTCGGTGGCGTAGCCAAAATCTTTTACGCCGTCCGTGGTCAGTTGGGTTTCCTGGCCGGTTTTTACATCACGAAGCCACAGGTTCCAATCCCTGATAAAAGCAGCCTTGCTGCCGTCGGGTGACAGCGCTTCGCCGCTGCCTCTGCGGGACCGCGGCCCCCTTGCCGGATTGCCTGTTTGCACGGAGCTGTCTTTTGCAAGGGTATAGGTTTGCAGGTCGGCCTTCCATTGCTGTCCGTTTGCCCGGAAGATGATGGAGCGGTTGTCATCGGCATAACTAAAGGATTGAAAAGGCAGCAGCGCTGCCGAATAGGTTTTGCCGGTGGCAGTGGAAAGGGCTGCTGCCAGCTTTTGCGGATCGAAAGCCAGACTGCGTTGGCCTTTGGTCGCATCTACAAAAATAAATTCACTTCCCTGTGGTGTCAGGGTGCGGTACCAGAAGCGGTCGCCGGGCAGCCAGTTGGGAGCCGCTGGCGCCCGGTCGATCAGCGGTTGGGTGTGGTAGCTTAAAAAACGTTCTGCCTGCTGATAGTCTTTATTGGATAAAGATTGCTGCGCATGGACGGATACCATCCATACACAAAAAACGGATGTCAATAAGAACCGGTTCATAAAGGAAAAAATGATTTGCCTGTAAGATAGAAGAAAACAACGAAGCCTGATTGAGCGAACAGGGCAGGGTGGCAGCTTGTGCTTGCACTGAAGGCTTTCTATAACGAGCACGGAGGATGGCTTTCAGAAGTGGAGCCTCTTCTGCGTTTTCTACTGTTGCTGCTTAATTTTGGGATACACATACAGAACTACATGAACAAAAAAGCGTTGGCTGCCGATGAACCGGAGATGTTTGCATTGTTTGAGCTCACCCCCGATCTTGTATGCCTAGCCGGCAGGGACGGATACTTTAAAAAAATCAATCCTGCTGTCAGCAATACCCTGGGCTATACCCCCGAAGAATTGTTTTCAAAACCTATTTTCTTCTTCCTGCACCCCGACGACCGGGAACACACAGGCAGGGAAAGAGAGAAACTGCTGAATGGCAAACCCATGCTGAATCTGCAAAACCGCTACTGCACCAAAGCCGGCGGCATTGTGTGGCTGGAATGGACATCGGTGTACGTGCCGGCCAGGGACGTTGTTTTTGCCATTGCAAAAAACATTACGACCCGAAAGCAGATCGAAAACGAAATAACGGAGCAATACCAAAAATTCAAGGGCCTGACAGCTCATTTCAAAAATACCATAGAACAGGACCGGAAATTTCTGGCCATGGAGTTGCACGAACAACTGGCCCAACTGGCTTCGGTCATCCGGCTGGACCTGGGTTCGATAAGGGAAGCTTTGCCCGGTGTGTCCGAAGCCGTCAGTGGTATGCTGGATCATGCCCGTACCGCTTCCGACCTTTTGATCCATACTATCCGGCGCCTCTCGTTTGCCATCAGTCCTACCATGCTGGACGATGTGGGGCTGCACGATGTCATGCAGTGGCTTTGCCGGGAATTCTCCGCCATCACCCGCATTCCCTGTCATTACGACCAGGCGGTTGACGAAAGGCGGCTGCCCCGCGACATCCAGCTCGATCTTTTTCGTATTTGCCAGGAATGGCTTACCAACACTCTATATCATTCTGCAGCCGGCAAAATCACCATTTGCATTGAGGAGCTGGACAATACCATACATCTGACCATCATTAATGAGGGCAACGATGCCAATCTGCAAACCGGCTGGGAACTACCGGGCTTGACCAGCATTCGTCAACGGGTGGCTTCCATCAACGGCCGCCTGGTGGTGAATATGGAGCCGGGTAAGCAAACAAGAATTTGTGTGATGATTGGCCGGGAGTGAGTCAGGTGGAGAGGGTGCCGTAACGAACCCTGTTTCTTGTTTCGTTTCCCAAAATTTGTTTGGTGTTTGCGGGAACGATTTTTTGCTTGTTCCAGCCTTGCCCACTTTTAGCCAATTCCTTTAATCGGCCTTAAATGGCCAAAAAATGACCTATCTTCAACGGCCAACACTTTGCCCACCCTTATGTAAGCTAAAGGTTTTTCTTTTCCATCATCAAAACTTTAGTTTATGTACCAGATCAACGAAATTGCTCCCGACGTGTACCGTATCTCGGTTTTTGTACCCGACATCCAGCTGCAGTTCAACCATTTTCTTATCAAAGACGATGAACCCTTGCTGTATCATGCCGGGCTCAGGCAAATGTTCCCTGTTTTGCATGAAGCGGTTGCAACGTTGATAGAGCCCCGTCTGTTGCGGTGGATTGGTTTTAGCCATTTTGAGGTAGACGAGTGCGGGGCCCTGAACGAATGGTTGCAGGCAGCCCCTTACGCCCAGGCTGTTTGCAGCGAAGTGGGAACGATCGTCAACATGTCGGACTTTGCGTTGCGGCCGGCACGGGCCATGAGAACCGGGGACTTATTGGAAACCGGCAAACGCAAATACCGCTTTATTCAAACGCCCCACCTGCCGCATGGTTGGGACGCCGGCGTTATGTTTGAGGAAACAGAAAAAACCCTGCTCTGCTCGGACCTGCTGCACCAAAACGGTGATCTGGTTGCCCTGACGGACAAAGACATTCTGGAAGCCCACCGGGCATCGATGATGACTTTTGAAGCAGGACCGCTTATGGACTATACGCCGTATAATCACAAAACCAAAAGCTTGCTTTACCAACTGGCAGCCCTGCAACCCAAAACCCTGGCCACCATGCACGGCTCTTCTTATTTTGGCGATTGCGCTAAGGTTTTGAGGGATCTGGATGAAGTGATGAAACAGGTTTGGGGAGAAAAACAAACAAACGACGTAAGCACCATCATTTGAAGGCAGTGAGCAAGCAGGAGCGGTAGCCTTCAGCATACCGGATGCGAATTTGCAGCGCATAAGCATCGCTGTTCTACCTCAGCGGCATTCAGTCTGTCGGACTACAACGGCAAGTATTCGGTCAGCCCTTGTCGGCTACAAAGTTATAGTGCTTGGGCCGGGTGCAGCGTAAACAAGTTTTATCCCCGCGTTTTCATGGTCATTGAATGTCCCTGTTGCTTTTTGCCGGTTTGATCCAGGGCGGCTCTCAGGCCCTTTGCCAGTTGCTCTGCATTGCCAGTGCCCCAATAGTGCAAAAAGAAAATGCGGGGCTGCTCCTGTACCATGTGGTTGTGGACGGCTACAACCTCGATGCCGTTTTCCACCAGGGCTTTTATTACCGGGGCTACTTCGTTTTCCAGCATGGTAAAGTCACCGGCAACAGCCGCTTTGTCGGGGCTGCCCTGGAAGGCGGCCCATGTATTAAAACCCAGGAAGGAAGAAACCGGGATACCGTGTTCGGTTAGCGTTACATCGGGTCGGCCAATTGTGTATTTATAAACGCCCTTGCTCATTTCTGCCGGGTAGCCGATGATGCCGTCGAGCTTTTTGGTATCCAAACTATTGGCTACTGCTTCGGAGGAAGCCGTTCCCTTGGAGGGATCGCCGCCTCTTGTTTCGTTTATTTTGTTCAGAACCGTCCGGGCTTTTTGTGCCAGGCTTTCGGTGGGGCCAGAGCCGCCTATGTGCATGTACAAAACGTTGGGATGGTTGCGGACAAAATGATTGTGAATGGCTGTAATAGTCAAACCCTGCCTGATGACCTCCTGCTGTACCAGTTTTAAATCGTTTTCGGTCAGTACAATATCGCCCATAACCATGGCGCCATTGGGGGCTGGGGTAAAAGCAATCCAGGTACCCAAGCCCATTGCAGGTACAATCTTAAAGCCATCTACTGTTACGCTCAGGTCATTTTGTGGAACGGTGATTTTATACTCGCCGTTATGGGCTTTGCCCTTCATGCCCATTGTCCGTTCAATGAGCAGCGTGTCTATGGGCTTTGGGTTTTGTTGTTTGTTTTGGGAAAAAGCATTTGGAAAAAAGCCCAAAAAAATAATAGCTGTGGAAAACACAACCAGTTTTTTCCGCCTCCACATCTTTTTCATAAAATGTGTGTTTGTACTACCAAGTTAGTCCATAATCATCGTTGCCGGCTTTATTAGGGGGGACTGTTTTTTGCGGGTTTGCGGTGGTGGTATTCCAGAGCTAAAGGTTGAGGTAAAACATTTTGCCTGCTGGTGGGGCAGACAAGACGGAAGATTTGCCATGCTTTGAAGCGCAAGCATGGCAATGCGGAACAATGATTGCTTTTACCCCTTTTGCATTTTGCTCATATCCATGTACAATACATTCCAGGAATGCCCGTCCATATCGGTGAACACACAGCCGTACATGCCGCCCTGCATTTCTGAAGGCTGGTGGTTGGTTTGGCCGCCGGCTTCCAGGACCTTGCGGGCCATTTCATCTACCTCTTCCTTGCTTTGGGCGTCAATGGAAAGCAATACCTGGGCGGCACTCCCCGTGACTGCAATGTCTTAAC
The DNA here is from genome assembly GCA_023392575.1 of Bacteroidota bacterium. Lineage (GTDB taxonomy): Bacteria > Bacteroidota > Bacteroidia > Chitinophagales > Chitinophagaceae > Flavisolibacter. The sequence goes on from JAEVYV010000131.1 coordinate 13,995, forward strand.
CCGTAAAATATTTAAACAGGCTTTCTTCAAAAAGCATGACGACTACATCCTTTTCGCCAATGAGCATAGAGGCCGAGCTGTTGTTTTCGGGATAGTGGGGGTTGAACCGAAACCCAAGTTGGGCGAAAAAAGTTTTTGATTGGTTAACGTCCTTGACCGGCAGGTTGATCCAAAGTTGTTTGACCATAATTGTGGGGATTTACTTGTGGCTATTTACATTAAAAATAAGATTCTCTTTCTGTTTAATCGAATCATGCAGGGCCTGTTATTTGGTAATCCGCTAGCTTAGGTGTGGACCTTTTTGCTGTCGTGCGGAGTTTGCATTCTTTCTGCTGCTCCGTAATCTCTTACTACATAGGCTACACGAAGCCGGTAGTCGTCAAAGATGGAGCGTCTGCCTTCTGCCTGGGCCGTTCGGTGCATTTCGGTATTGCGCCATTGGGCAATGCTTCCCTCGTCTTTCCAAAATGACAGGGACAGAACTTTTTTGGGGTGGGCCATACTTTGAAACCGTTCAATGGAAATAAAACCCTCTATCTTGTTCAGCTCTTGTTTTAATTCTGCTGCCAGGTCAAAGTATCGGTCCCATTTTCCTTCAGCGGGGGTGGACTCAAAAATTACGGCGATCATTTCGTTTGGTTTGTTTCTGCAAATTAAACGGGCTCTCTACATTTACATTTCATTCAATAATGAACTATGGATGTGGAAGAACGCTTTGTTTCTCTTTCCGGCCTGATTTGCGAACCAACAAGGGCCAGAATGCTGTGGAACCTGCTGGACGGAAGGGCATACACGGCAAGCGAATTGTCGGTTGTAGCCCAGGTTTCAGCTACCGCGGCAAGCAATCATTTGTCGAAATTGCTTGAAGCCGATATCGTTAAAGTAGACACGCAGGGCCGCCACCGGTATTATTCGCTTTCCCGGCCGGAAGTGGCTTATGTGGTTGAATCGCTGGCGAATCTTGCCAGCGACCATGTTGTGCGTACGGTTAGGAAGGAGAGTGTTTTAAGAGGCGTCCGGTTTTGCCGCAGCTGTTACGATCATCTGGCGGGGTTTGTGGGGGTTCGCATTATAGAGGCTTTGGAGCAAAAGGGCTGCATGCAAAAAACAGATGGCGCTTACGCCGTAACGGAAAAAGGATGGAAGTGGTTTGCCGCTATAGATATTTCCAGGGATGATTTTCCTGATGGTCGTCGCCCACTCACCCGTCAGTGCCTGGACTGGAGCGAACGCCGTCCGCACCTGGCCGGTCAGTTGGGCGCATTGCTCCTGCAAAAAGCACTTCAAAGAAACTGGTTTAAAAAGGTTTCGTTTTCTCGCGAGTTGGTTGTTACCTCCAAGGGTCAGCAGGAGCTTTATGACCTGCTGGATCTCTCTTTGGGCGAGACCTAAAAAGAAAAGCGCTTTACGTAAAGAATGCCGTCCATAAGCATCCGCACTTACCTATCAGGTGTGGTGCTTGGATCTTTAAATAACCTCGTCACCACACTTTATTTGAAAAATGGTTTCGGAAGGAGACGTGGTTTAGGACACAGTGGTTTGTTCGTAAACCGTTTCCACCGGAACGCCTTTCAGCAGCGTTTGGTACACTACGCAATAGCGTTCGGTAAGTTTCATGAGCGTTTGGATCTGCTCGGCCGGGGCAGGCGATTGCAAATCGAAATAAAGCCGTATGGTTGTAAAACCCACTGGTGCTTCTTTGGAAACGCCAAGTGTGCCGCGAAAGTCAAGGTCGCCTTCAGCCCGCACGGTGCCTTCGGTTAGTTCTACGCCAATGGCTGTGGCTACTGCGTTAAGCGTAACGCCGGCACAGGCCACCAGGGCTTCCAGCAGTAAATTGCCCGAGCAGGCCTGGATGCCGCTGCCACCGGTTGCGGGATGAAGTCCGGCTTCAATTAAGGCCCGACCCGTTTCTACGGTGCAGGACACATTTTCTCCGATCCGGCCCTGGGCCTTCAAGGTGATCAGGGCTGTTTCCGGACTGGTGCGGTATTGTTCTTTCAGAGGGGCCTGTATGTTTTTTAAATCGCTTGCATTCATATAGAGTCAATTTCGTTGTGCCCTTAAAGATAAACGGGATGGGTGAAACTTATACATAACCCTGTCAGGGATAATGCCGTGAAACGTGAGACGTGAGACGGCAGACGTGAAACAGAGGCCCTTTCTCTTCTGTCATTTACGATCTATCATTTGTCATCCGTCATCCTGGTCGCTGTTTGCTGCCAGCGCCGTTTGTTTATTGT